>NZ_CP011390.1:4390000-4662500 GCF_001644645.1 Flavisolibacter tropicus
TTAGAGCCTGTTTAAGATTTATATCAAGTTGTGCCACGGTTGCAGCAGGTTTTGAATATCAGTAAAGGCAGCTTATAACCGTGGCACAACTTGCTCCAATAAACAGAATCTAAATAAATAATAGAGGAGTGCCACGGTTATAGGCGGTATGTACAGGCTTTTAAAACTCGAGGTAACCGTGGAACTCCTCCTAAAAGGAGCTATGGTAATCAGGATCTAAAATCGTAAACAGCTCTAAGTCATTAAATGAAGATGAGAAAACTGCAGGCCGATTGGCTTTTTGATGGATATACCCTACAAAAAGATAAAATATTGATCTTGGATGAGGCGGGAGCCGTACTGGATGTAATTACTTCACTAGCCCCAGATAATGAAATAGAACGGTTTACCGGCATCTTGATGCCCGGTATGATCAACTGCCATTGCCACCTGGAGTTAAGCCATTTAAAGAACAGTATTGAGCCTAAAAAGGGATTGGTAGACTTCCTGCTATCCGTCATCCGCTTGCGCAAGGATAAAGATGAAGAACAAGCCAAAGCTGATGCAATAGTGGCAGCTGAAAAAGAAATGTATGAAAATGGCATTGTGGCCGTTGCCGATATTGCCAATACCGCTGATTCTGCAGCTACTAAAAAAACTAGCCTTATACAATGGCATACACTGATAGAAGTGATCAACCTTTGGGACGCCAATCTTGAGCAGGCTTTTTCAAGATTCCAAAGCGTACAGCAGGTGTTTGAAAGGGCCAACCTGAAGGCTGTTATTACGCCTCATGCACCTTATAGTGTTAGCGCAGCCACCTTTAAGGCCATCAATGAAGCGACAGCTGGGCGTGTGATATCGGTGCATAACCAGGAAACCGCGCCTGAGAATGAATTGTTTGAAAAGGGAAGTGGTCAGTTTCTGGAGTTCTACGAGTTGATCACCGGTAAAGCTCATAGCCCTTTTGCTACCAGCGGAAAATCCAGTTTGCAAACCTGGCTGTCTCATTTTACCAAGGGACAAACTATTATACTGGTACATAACACCTATACGCAGGAAGCCGATATTATATGGGCAAAAGAACATGCCGCAGCGCATGGGCTAAAGCTGGTATTTTGTCTCTGTCCCAATGCTAACCAATATATTGAAGACCGCTTGCCTCCTGTAGATCTGTTGATCAAGCACAACTGCCATGTGGTGTTAGGAACCGATAGCTATAGCAGCAACTGGCAATTGAGCATCGCTAAAGAGCTAGCCATTTTGCACGAACACTTCCCTCAAGTACCATTAGCTACTTTGCTGCAATGGGCCACCAATAATGGTGCAGATGCAATAGGCTGGGAACGTTTGGGTTTATTTGAAAAAGGCAAAACGCCAGGGGTAGTACTCTTGCAATCGGATTTTAGTGTGCAGCGCTTAGTTTGAAATTTCGCGCAGTACGGGTAGTGTACGCATGGTGCCAAAATCGGGTACATGCAAAGCATAATAACCCTCCAGCGCGGTTAAGATTCGACGACGCATATCCTGGTTCAGTTTTACATCTTCCAGCTCACTGGGTTGCATCACTTTTAAAATATGTGATACAGCTTCTGCTTCGCGGTCTATTAGATAGTATGAATGTTGTGGCTGTTCTTCTGTGAATACACCTTCCTGCAGGTCCAGGTAGTGCTTTGCTTCTGTATATTCATCATTGATACGGAAGCCAAAAAATACAGCTAGATGTAAGGCAATAAATAAAGGGAAATTGGCTGTTACAGTAGGTGAGGCTTCATCCAGGTGCAGCAAGGCATCTTCTATAAAATAAAAAAGCTCGTTGTTTGGTTCTGGTTCTTTCAGACACTTGTTGAGCAGTTCAATAGCAAACAGCGCTACGGCGTTTTTGAATATATCAGAGAACAGGTGCTGGTACAAATAGGACCATTTGTATTCCTTAATGCGCTGCAGGTTTTTAAATTCATTCTTGTACACTACCAGTTCCAGTAAAGAGGCCGGCTGGAAATAAGCGCCTTTAGCAGTACCTTTTTTTGATACCTGGCGGATGCCATTTACCAAATAGGATTGCAGGCCGAACAACTCGGTAAATACAGACACAACAATGCTGGTCTCTCCAAATTTCACCGTGCGCAATACAACGCCTTTTGTTTTATGAACCATAAATCACTTCCTTGAACCAATTTAATCCTTTCAACGTGTAAATAAGATGACAGTTGATAGATGACAGTTGACAGCACCCAACAATCAATTTTTCTTTCTTCTTCCCTCATTATTCAATATTCCTTGTTCGTTATTCTCTCTCTCTTGTCAATCTGTTACCCTGTCAACTATCCCCAGTCCTCTGTCAACTACGAACACCTCGGCTGTTTAGCTTACAGCTTGTAGCATGCAGCTTGCAGCCCTTTTCACGTCTCACGTTTGACGTTTCACGCTCCCACCTCTCTATTTAGCTATAAAAACAATCTTGCCAGCTGCGCGCTCCTGCTGCTGTTCGTCGGTTACTAATACCAAATACACGCCAGTGGCCACGGGTTGGCCTTTGGCGTCTTTGCCATTCCATAGGGCTTGCCCTCCCAACGAGCGGGTTTGATACACCAGCCTTCCGTTCAGCTCAGTGATCTTCACTGTACTATTAGCGGCCATTCCTTTTATGGCAATGACACCACTAAAAGTAGGCGGTACAGGATTGGGATAAATAAACAAGTCTTTCTGCATCACCGTGGCTTCAGTAGCAGTACCTCGATACGATACTAAGCCTTTGGCTGTGGCGATAAAAACATCGCCGGTTGTCCCATCTACAGCTATCTGTTGAATATCATTACTGGGCAGCGGACTGTTAGTTTCTGTAAAGCGTTGCAGTACTTTATCGCCTTCAGCACTGATCAACCATACACCATTGCGTGTACCAATCCATTTGCGGTCAGCACCATCTACAGCTATCGCTCTTACTTCTTCTCCTTTAAATAGATAATTAGCAAAATTGCCTTGCTGGGCTACTGGTAATATGGCCTCGCAGCCGGTAGTGGTGAAGGCATCAAAAGGACATTGAATAATACCAATGCCATCATTGGTGCCTACCCATATATAACCGTTTTTGTCTTTGGCTATTGTGAGCACTTCATTACTGGGCAGGTTGCCATTGCCGCGGCCACTGCGGTACAAGCGCCACAGGTCGTCGGTTTTGTTGTCCAGCGTGTTATTGTGTTGGAGCAACAACAAGCCATTGCCCGGCGATACGATCCACAACTGGTTGACATCGTCTATTAATAGTTGTGATACCGCATTATTGGTTAAGACGTATGGCGATGTAAAGGATTGCCAGGTGTTATCTTTTTTTAGCACATGCAGGTACGTTGCAGCGCCTGTGTTGGAAACCCAAAGATTTTGCTCATTGTCAAAGACCAATCCATTTATGCGAATGCTGGTTGGATCACTGACAGTACCACTAAGGGGCGCCTGCTGAATAATGTCAAATTGATTGTTGGACTTAAAGTGCAGTAGCCCTTTGCCAAAAGAGCCAATCCAAACTGTTTCATCGCGGGGATCGATGGCTATAGAGGCTAGGTCGTTAATACCTGCCAAAGCAGGGTGGGAGAGCTGGCTAATATTATGCCATTGCCTTTCCTTATACAGGTACAAACCAGCGGGTTTGTGTAAGGGATCTCCTATGTTGCTGGTACCGCCGGCTGTAGCATATAGCGTACTGGCATAGGCGACTAAATTGCCGCTAACTACTTGAAGAGGAGCATTAGGTTGGTAGGGTTCTACTTCGGTTGCACTAAAGCGTGATAGACCTGAGGTGGAGTCAGCTACCCATACCATTCCATTATTGACGAGTGCTTTTTTAGGAATAGCCGTAAACAACGGATGCTGAACGTTTCTGTAAGTTGTACCATCGCTGTTTAAAACAACTACCTGGTTGTTGCCAGCATTCTTCTGTGTTACTGCCAGCTTATTTTCTGTTGTATTGATAGAAGTAATGGCAGACCCATTTTCAAAGAAAAGATTCCAGCTTGAGCCATTCAGTACAAACAGCGAGTCGTTTTGCAATGCAATGATTTTACTATTGAGATTCACTACGCCCTTACATGCTGTTGCCGTTAATCCATTGTTGCCAGAAAGGAATTCCCAGGAGTGATAATCGGCTGGGTTAGGATTTGTTACTGGTGTGCGTTTAAGTCCTTCTTCTGTAGCAGCATAAAAAAAGCTGGCATCCTTGGCTACCATGTAAGTAGTTACATAATGGCCGTTATTACCGATGATCCAGGAGTCTCGGATCTCATACTTGTTGGCATCCAGCACAATAACCCCTAAGCCGGTAGATGCATAACACAGGTTATTGTCTGTAAAAAAATGGTGAATGGTTTTATCGTGATTGACCGTTTCTCTTTTTAATTCAGGAATATTGATAATACCTTTTGTGGTGAGCACATCAATGTTGCTGCTGGTATAGCCAATCCACAGTTTTTGCGAAAGCTTATCAAATTGTATAGTGCTGATACCCGTCTCGCTGAGTCCAGACACCTTGCTGAACCGCTCGATTTCTTCACTGGCCAGGTCCACACTAAAAAGGCTAAAAGGGGTAGCGGCATATATCCTATTAGTAGAAGCTGTAACATCGATAGCTATACCATAAGGTAGGTGTTCGCGCCAGGTGCCAATGGCAGGACTTTGAGCAAAAGCTTTGGTTACCAATACAAAGAAGAGTAGCAGATATCTCACTGCTCAAAAATATCAAAGCTTAACTAAACCATTGCGTTAAAGCTGTTTTATAGTAAAAATGAAAACTATGATGCCGCTATTCTCTCTAAACCCCTAATTCCCAATACCTTTATTATTCTCCCTTGTCAACTTATCAACTTGTTAACCTGTCAACCCTCTCTCAGCTCACAGCTAAAGCTCACCGCTAGCAGCTTTCATCAGCTAATCTTCACATCAGCTAATCAGCTAATTATCCTTTTTCCGTTTCTTTGTTAGAATAAAAAATAGGCCTATGTGGAAATCCTTTGGAGAAGGTGTATTGCGTTACCGCTTGCCCCTGTCAATACTTTTGATTGCGGCTACGGTATTTATGGGCTGGCATGCCAGCCAGGTAAAACTGAGTTACGAGTTCTCCAGGGCTATTCCTACCGATAATCCCAAATACATTACGTACCAGAATTTTAAAAAGCAGTTTGGGGAAGACGGCAACCTGCTGGTGATAGGCGTACAGACCCAGAATTTTTTTAAGCCGGGCTTCTTTAACGATTACAGGATTTTACAGCAAAATATCAAAAAAGTGACAGGCGTTGAAGATGTGCTGAGTGTACCCGCGGCTGTTAATCTTATTAAAAACGAGGCTACGGAGAAGCTGCAGCCAACACCTATTTTCCGGGATACTGTTTTATCGCAAAGCGAGTTAGATAGCAGTGCCGCTGCTTTCTATAACCTGCCTTTTTACCAAGGGTTATTATATAATCCTCAAACCCATGCCTGGCTAATGGGGGTGCATGTGAACAAGGATATTATGTCCTCGCCCAAACGTTCGGCGCTGGTAGAAAAAATTGTGCAGCTAACCAATGCGTTTGAGGTTAAACAAGGTACCACCGTTTATTTGAGTGGACTTCCTTTGATCCGCACCATGATGGCCAATAAGATACAGCGGGAAATGAAGTGGTTTACCCTGATTTCGCTGGCCCTGTCTGCGTTGATCCTGCTGTTGTTTTTCCGCTCCTTGAGTGCCATGGCCTTATCGCTGGCGGTAGTTATAATAGGGGTGATCTGGAGCTTTGGTACCATGCACTTGTTAGGGTATAATATTACGTTGCTGACTGCCCTGATCCCGCCATTGATTGTGGTGATTGGGATACCCAACTGTATTTATTTTTTAAACAAATACCACACAAGCTATAAAGCAACGGAAAATAAACAGGAGGCCTTGGTACAGATGATTGCCAAGATGGGGGTAGTAACCTTGTTTTGTAATATAGCGGCAGCCATTGGCTTTGCCGTTTTTGCGCTTACTAAAAGCCAGATTCTAAAAGAGTTTGGGGTAGTGTCTGGTATTAATATCATGCTACTGTTCTTCATTTCCTTGATATTGATTCCTGCAGTATTAAGTGTTATGGCTGTACCCAAAGCGCGCCATGTAAAGTACCTGGAGTCGCGCCGTTTGCAGCGCTGGCTAGATAGGTTAGAAGGCTGGTCGCTGGATCATCGCAAGACGATTTATGCGGTTACGGCAGCCGTATTAGTAGTAGCCATACTGGGTATTTTCCGTTTAAAGAGTGTGGGATATATTGTAGATGATCTGCCTAAGACCGATAAGATCTATACTGATCTGAAGTTTTTTGAAACACATTTTAGAGGGGTAATGCCATTGGAGATTGTAGTAGATACCAAAAAGAAATATGGTGTGTCGCGTAACCTCAATAACCTTAACCGGATCGATACTCTTACACAATACCTGGCCTCCCGGCCATATATTGGCAAGCCTCTAACTATTACAGAAGGATTGAAATTTGCCAAACAGGCTTTCTTTGAAGGTGATAGTTTGAATTATACGATGCCTTCGGAGTATGATCTGCCGGCACTGGCACAGTACCTGCAAATGAAACAGGAAGCCGGTACATCCAACTCGTTCACCAAGCTGGTGAATTCCTTTATGGATAAAGACCGTCAACTGGCACGTATAAGTGTGAATATGCAGGACGTAGGCAGTGCGCGACTACCGTTGATCTTAGACAGTATACAACAGCAAACCAATCGTTTATTCGACACGGCCAAGTATAATGTACAACTAACAGGTAGCTCTGTTACCTTTTTAGAGGGTAGTCGCTATATCATCAATGGACTTAAAGAAAGTATTTTCTGGGCATTCCTGCTCATTGCGCTATGTATGTTGTACTTATTCCGTTCTGGCCGTATTTTATTATGCTCGCTGCTACCCAACATTGTGCCGCTGGTCATTACGGCCGGTGTTATGGGCTGGGTAGGCGTGCCGCTGAAACCTTCAACAGTATTAGTGTTTAGTGTGGCACTGGGGATAGCTATAGATATTACCATCCGGTTTTTGGTCAACTACAAGCAGGATCAAAAACAGATAGCTGATACCAAGCAGAATGTAATTCAAACCATTCATTCTACAGGGCTTAGTATTATATATACCTCTATTGTATTAATTGCCGGTTTTATAATCTTTTGTTTTAGTGGGTTTGGAGGTACACAGTCCCTGGGCTGGTTAACATCCTTAACACTTGTGGTGGCTACGGTTGCCAACCTTACCTTGTTGCCAGCGTTGTTGATTTCGTTGACGCCATCACGTAAGGATGTACGACAGGGTTTCTAGGTATATATACTTAGTACATGTTAATAATGGTTAAAAAAAAGCTTTTCTTTTTTTATATTCGGTGCAGCAGGTTATCCTGCTTATATGTCTTTTTATCCATTGTATTTACCATTAATCCATTTTTTGGTTTTTGGGGATGTGGTAAAAGACATAGATCATATGGTTTTTATTAACTATAGATAAATCTACATTGCACATGAGGAAATTTCTACTGCTAGGCGTAGTGGCTTTGCTATGCACGCTACAGGTATGGGCGCAGCGCGCCATTACCGGCCGGGTGACCGACGACAAGGGCAACCCGATCCCCAATGTATCCATTCAGGTAAAAGGTACTAACGTGGGTACCGTTTCCAAAACTGATGGTACCTATACTTTAACAGTACCAGCTAACGGCAAAACAATCGTTTTTTCATCCGTTGACATGGGTACGCAGGAAGTGAGTATTGGTAGTCAAACAACCATCAACGCTTCGCTACAGTCTGCAGACAAGAATTTGCAGGAAGTAGTAGTAGTAGGTTATGGTACACAACGTAAAACAGAAGTTACAGGTAGCGTATCCTCTATTGCAGGTAACAAACTTCGTGACCAACCACTACAAAGTTTTGAACAAGGTTTGTCAGGTAGAGCCCCAGGGGTGAATATTTCTATCCCCAATGGTGTATTGGGTAATGCACCCATTATTCGTGTAAGAGGGGTAAACTCTATTTCACTTAGTTCTTCTCCATTGATCGTAATCGATGGTGTTCCTTCTTTTTCTGGTGACGTAGGTAGTGGTGCTACAGCCAGTAACTTGTTGGGCGACATCAACCCTTCTGATATTGAAAGTATTGAAGTGTTGAAAGACGCATCTGCTGCAGCCATCTATGGATCAAGAGCATCTGCGGGTGTAATGTTGATAACCACAAAGAAAGGCCGTCAGGGCCGTGCCCGTGTTACCTATGAAGGTTGGGCCGGATGGACCAAGCCTTATAACGTAGTAGATGTATTGAATGCGCAGGAATTTACCGATCTGAAAAATGAAGGATTAGTGAATGCTGGTACAGCGCCCAATGGTACCACACGTGGCTTCTATACCATGAATGACGCTAACGGCAACCTTATCGATACCCGTTGGTATGATTACGTTTATCGTACAGGCTTTGCTCAAAGCCATAGCCTCTCTGTTTCTGGTGCAAATGATAAGACCACTTATTATTTCTCAACTGGCTTTACTGACCAGGATGGCATGTTTAAAAACAATGACTATAAACGAATGACTGGTCGCTTTACGTTGGATCATAAAGTGACAGATGCCATCACTATTGGTGGTACATTCAATTATACCAGTACCAATACCTCTGGTCTGAATACGGGTTCTACAGGTGCGGCTTTCAATACGTCAGGTGCTGCACGTCTTGCTTTTGGTCTGGCACCAAACGTAAGCCCTTATAATGCAGATGGCAGTTATAACATCAATACGACATCTAACACCATTGGTCAAGGTGCTAATAAGTCAGCACTGGCATTTACCAATGCTGTTATGTTGTTAGACATGGATAAGTTTACAACAGCCAATGATCGTGTACTGGCTAACATTTATGGACAAGTTAAGTTGATCAAAGGCTTAAACTTTAAAACTTTATATGGTATCGACAACCTGAATAGTGTTAGTGAAAGCTTCCAAAACGCTATTCATGGTGATGGTAATAGTACTGCCGGTAATGCTACTAATACCTTGTTACGCCCTCGCCGTTGGAACTGGCAAAATACATTGAACTATGATACGCGTATTACCGACAATCATGGTTTGAATGTGTTAGTGGGTGCTGAACAGCAATACACTAAAAATGACAACTGGGGTGCTAGCCGCAGAAGAGTGTCTGATCCTTTCTTTAATGAATACCAAGGTGGCTTCACTGAGATAGTGGCTTCTGGTAATGGCCTATCAGAGAACTTCTTACAGTCTTACTTTGGACGTGTTAACTATGACTACAAACGCAAATACTTCCTTTCTGGAAATATTCGTCGTGATGGTTATTCTGCATTTGCCAACAAATGGGGTACCTTCTATGGCGGTTCAGCAGGTTGGGCTTTATCAGAAGAAGGCTTCTGGAACTCTTTAGGAATTGATAATGTTGTTAACACCTTCCGTCTGCGTGGAAGCTATGGAAAAGTGGGTAACTTCTCCGGTGTAAGCAGCTATGCATACCAAAGCCTATATGGTTCTGGTCTTTATGGTTCTTATGCGACAATCGGATTTAACCAAGCTGGTAATAGAAACCTGACTTGGGAAAAAAGTGCTAAACTCGATGTTGGCTTTTCAGCAACAATGTTGAAGAATCGCTTAAATGTTGAATTCGCTTATTACAATAATGACATTACAGATTTGATCCTGAATGAGCCGCAAGCTCCTTCAAGAGGTGTTCCTGGAAACTCTATTGCGGCGAACATCGGCAGCATGGTTAATAAGGGTATTGAATTAAGCCTGGGTGGTACTGTTATTAACAAGAAAGACTTCTCCTGGAACTCTAGCATTAACATTACTACCGTTAAAAACGAAGTAACCTCATTAGCTAATAATAATGCTGATATCCTGGTTGCTACTGGTGGTTTGGAATCTCCCTCTATGATACGGGTAGGAGAGTCTATTGGTAGTTTCTTTGCTGTTCGTACAGAAGGTGTTAACCCTAATAATGGACAAAGAATCTTTGTTCTTAACGATGGTACACGCGTGCAATACAACCATGCGGCTGCTTCTGCCAGCAGATGGACACGTGTTGATAATGGAGCCGTATCCCGCGCTGCCAGCCAGGCGGTAGACGGTGTTATCGTAGGACCTGCACTTCCTCGCTTCTTTGGTGGTTTTGACAACACAATCAAGTATAAAGGCTTTGACTTTAATATTCTATTGTATTACAGTGGTGGTAACTATGTATATAATGGATCAAAAGCTGGTTTGCATGACAACCGTAACTGGAACAACGCTAAAGATGCGTTGAACCGTTGGACAAAAGCGGGTGATAATGCAGAATGGCCTCGTGTAGTATTTGGCGATAATATATCTAATGGTTCGGGTATTGTAATGACCAACAATATTGAAAAAGGCGATTTCATTAAAGGACGTAATATCTCTTTGGGCTATACGCTTCCTAAGAATCTAGTAGGAAAAGCTAAAATCAATAGCGCAAGAGTATATGTTGCTGCATTGAATGCCTTTACTATTACTAAGTACTCAGGTTTTGATCCAGAAATTCAAAGTAATAGCGGTGGCGGTACTGCAGACCAGGTAGTTA
Source organism: Flavisolibacter tropicus (assembly GCF_001644645.1). Lineage (NCBI taxonomy): Bacteria > Pseudomonadati > Bacteroidota > Chitinophagia > Chitinophagales > Chitinophagaceae > Flavisolibacter > Flavisolibacter tropicus. The sequence goes on from NZ_CP011390.1 coordinate 4,400,576, forward strand.
ACGCTGGACCAAGCGTAGATAGAAACGCAGCGCCTTTGGCTCGCACGATCAATGTTGGTATCAATATCGGATTTTAATCATTAAAGGGAAAAACATGAAATTCAAAATATTAGTTTTTATAACCGTTGTCGGCTTAAGTGCATGCCGAAAGGAATTATTAAACCCCATTCCACAAGCATCTATATCGGATGCGGTTGCCTTTGAAACTGCAGACCGCACATTGGCTGCCGTACAAGGGATGTACTCTAGCGTAAAGTCAGGTGCCTTCTATGCTGGTCGCTATTATAACTATCAAGACATACGCGGTGAAGAATTTATAAATGAAACGGCCAATGGTGTAACCAACCTACAAACGTGGAACTTTACTGTTAATTCAGGCACAAATGAGGTGAATAACTTATGGAATGCCGCATATGCAGCAATTAATCGTATCAACGTAGTGTTAGCGGGTGTTGACAAATCTCCTATTAGTGATGCTTTGAAAAATCAATACCGCGGCGAAGCCCGTTTCCTGAGAGCCTTAGCTTATCATTCATTGGTTACCATTTATGCACGGCCATATACAGATGGTAATGGTAGTAAACCCGGCGTAGTTATCTATACTGAGCCTCAAACCAGCCAGGGTGACAGTAAGAAGGAGCGTTCTACAGTTGCTGAAGTATATACTTTAATTCTGGAAGATCTAAACTTTGCAGAAGCAAACCTGCCGCTTACAAATGCTGCTCCTCCATCAGAGTTGAATGTAGTGCGTGCTCATAAAAATGCAGCTATAGCATTGAAAACCCGTATATATCTGCACATGGGACGTTACAATGATGTAATTACCGAGGCAAACAAAATTGTAACAGGAACTACATCATTTAAAGCCGGTACTGGAGTACAACATGAGTTGAATAGCGATGTTGCTGCAGTGTTTAGAAGTGGATTAACGTTGGAGAATATCTTTTCCTTCCCATTCACTTCTGCAGATTTACCTGGTACGCAAAACAGTTTGAACTCTTACTATAGTCCAGGTTCTTCTACTGCTTGTACAAGCTGTAGCGGTACCGGAGAGTATTCTTTGAATGCCACTGGCAATGGTATCGTAGCTAACACCGGATGGACAGCTACCGATGCACGTCGTACCAATTTTGCCCAAACTATTGGCACAAAAACATGGTTACGTAAGTGGACAGCAAATGGTGACTATGTACCTGTTATTCGCTACTCAGAAGTATTGCTGAATCTGGCGGAAGCGTTGGCCCGTACCAATGGGTTGGATGCAAAAGCAATCGCCTTGTTGAATGCCGTTAGAAAGCGTTCCGATGCAAGCACTACGCTGGCCCCAGCTACACAACAAGCACTGATAGACGCTATTCTGATAGAGAGAAGAATAGAGTTGTTAGGTGAAGGTTTCCGTTCAAGAGACCTGATGCGTTTAGGTATGGCTTTCCCAGCCAAGGGAACCATTGGCGCGGTTGGATATAACGAAAATCTGTATATCTGGCCTATTCCTTCCGGTGAGGTATTGGTAAATACAATTATCGATCAGAACCCCGGTTATTAATACCGGTAATAGAATTAATAAAAGCCCGCTGGTTTTCCAGCGGGCTTTTGTTTTTATGTAAGTAGTAAGGTTGATTAAAAAGTGGAAAAACTTAATTGATAGTATAATTCCCTTGTTTGAAAAATAGTTTTAAAGTAAAAAAACAAAACAGTAAGAAGGATGTTGTTTAACAAACCTGTTCTATTGTTATGAATTGTTTAGTGAATTAGCGTAAAGGAATAGTTTTTTAAGATCGTTTTCAACAGAAAGGTCAAGCGCATTGGAGTTGATAAAAGTCTCGATCTCAGGCTTAAACTTGGGGAAATACTTTAGAAAATTCTTTTTAGTTGCAGGAACAACGTTGTTATTAGCGTCCATAATAAAGTAACTTATTTCAAAAGTACCGTAAGTTCCTTCATTGGGATTTAACTTGATGCTGGCTTTATCTGCAGGTGTGTAATTATTAATATTTATAGCAGCAGAACCGGAAACGTTTTCACCATATGCACCGCGTTGTTTTTGGGATTCTGAAGATCTTTTTTGTTTTGAAGCAAGTTTAAGGTTATTATAGGTTTCAACAATTTTTAAATAGCCCTTGTCGTAATAAAAAGAATCACTTCCAATAATGACAACTTGAAGGGTTCCTTCATTGGCTAAAGCTAGCGTATCTCCTTTTGTATTAATGAAATGTATTTCTTCTAAAGCGAGATTGTAATTAAGCCGGGCTTCTGTTGTCTGACCTGTTTTGAAGAAAACTTTACCACTTATAAATTGAGAATAATAATAAAAGTTAGCCGCAACTTGTCCTGCATGGGAGCTAGATTGGCAAAAGGCAAACTGGTGAAAAGTCAAAAAAGCAAAAAGGATAAACGATTTTCTCATAATTAGTAATTGGTTGTCTAAAATACTATTAAATAGTGCGTACGTATTATTTTATGTATAACCTTCTTATTGATAACTACATTTTGCTCTTTCTGGCCTACTCTCTATGCTCCTTATGATTTTTACTAATTGAATAACAGTAACATAGGAACGTTTAATTCTGATGTATTTGAGATGCATATAAATAATTATGCATATTTGTTATAGTTAATAAACCACCTATTAAATAATATGAGCATTAAAAATTATTTAATTTTTTTTCACAAATCCATATATTCGTGCAGCACATCTGTACCAAATGTGGTCTATTTCCCTCCTAACCTACCTTACCACCGAATTTTGAAAGACCGTTTCATAAAATTTTAATTGAGAAAGCTTTAATTTTTAAAAACAAGTATGCAAATGAGAAAAGCGCTTATGCTTATGCTGGGCCTGTTTGTGTTATGTACACAACTCCTAGCGCAAACCCGGACGATCTCAGGCCGGGTTACAGATGAAACAGGAAATGCTGTTTTTTCTGCATCCGTTCTTGCAAAAGGGACACGGGTGGGTACAACAACAAATAACAATGGTAATTTTACATTGTCAATTCCTGCAAATACCAAGGCTCTTGTTATTTCTGGTGTAGGCTTTGCCGAACAAGAAGTAGCTGTTGGTAGCCAAAACACAATTTCTGTGAGCTTAAAAAGCCAGGCTTCTGGCCTAGAAGCTGTCGTGGTAACTGGATATACCCGCGAAAAGAAGTCAAACTTCGCTGGTGCGTCAACTGTAATCGGAGCAAAGGCTGTTGATGCAACGCCAGTAGGTTCTTTTGACCAGGCTTTACAAGGTCGTGCACCTGGTTTATTGGTAAACTCTGGCTCTGGTCAACCTGGTACAAGTGCACAAATCACTATTAGAGGTGTACAATCAATCCAAGGTGCTGGTGCTCAACCATTATATGTAATTGATGGTGTGCCTTTGCCTTCATCTGATATGCAAACAATCAACCCTAATGACTTTGAGTCTATTACTGTATTAAAAGACGCAAGTGCTGCAGCTTTATATGGTGCTCGTGGCGGTACTGGGGTAATTGTAATCACTACTAAAAAAGGACGTGCGGGTGCGACAAATTTCTCATTCCGTAGTCAGTATGGCCTTACGCAGGCACCTGATTTCTCTCGTCTGAATATGATGAATTCTTCAGAGATTTTACAATATGAAGAAATGTTGGGTGTTGCCGGTGCAACTACTAATACACCAGGTTGGGTATATTCAAGAAAAAACCCAGCTAACGCTAGTGCTTCCGCGGCTACATTAGCTCGTTATGACTTTATGTTAGATAGCTTAAGAGGTATAAACTCAAACTGGAGTGATCTCTTGTATCGTCAAGGTGTATCAAAAACATATGAGTTGAATATGAGTGGTGGTACAGATAAAACAAAGTATTATCTGTCTGCTGGTATGTTTGATCAGCAAGGTATTGACAAAGGTGCTGCATTAAAAAGATATACTACACGTTTTAATCTTGAACATTCAGTTAATAGATTAACCGTTCAGTTGAATGCTGCTGCAGGTTATTCTAAGACAAATTATTCTGAAGGTGAATGGTTAGGAAATAGCGCAAGAAGTCCATTCCAGATGACCTACCGCGCAAAGCCTTACGAAAACCCATATAAGGCAGACGGTTCATTGAACTATGGCACTAGCACTACATTGGCTTTAAAGCAAGTGGCTAACTTATTAGAAGGTATTGAGAACACTGTTTATACTCAAAACCAAATTAAAGTTAACTCTGGCTTGACATTGTCTTATAAAGTGGTGCCTTCTTTAACATTACGTAATACATTAGGTATTGATGCGTCCAGCAACGTTTACCAACACTGGATCAATCCAGGTTCTTTCTACGGTGCTGGTTCTACATACAATGCTGGTGAAGACCGCGAAGCTTACTCTTTATCAAGCCAATTAATCAATACATCAAGTGCTATCTTCAGCAAGAAGTTTGGGGCTCATGAAGTAGAAACTGGTGCTTTCTTTGAAGTTGTAAGAGCTCACCAAAAAGGTTTAGGCTTCCTGTTGTATAAGTTAGATCCACGCTTGGGAGCTACTGGACAAAATGCCGGTGCTCTTCCTGTAACTGGTACTACCGCTGCTCAATCTGCTTCTTCTGCCAGCACTGGTTATGGTATTCGTTCCTATTTTGCAAATGCTAGATATACTTACAATAATAAGTATACACTAACTGCAAATATTAGACGTGATGGTACTTCAAGAATTGTAAACTTAGACAACCGCGAAATCACTACCTGGTCTGCTGGTGCAATTTGGAATGCTATACAAGAAGGCTTCATGAAGGATCAAAACATCCTTTCTGATTTAAGAGTTAGAGCTTCTTATGGTATTGTTCCTAATATTGGTAGTATTCCTACTTCTAGCTATTCTATTAGTGGTGGTGTTATTGGTGTAACTAACTACCAAGGACCTCAGGTTCCTTCTTTCGGTACAGGTAACTCTCAATACGCTGGATCAACTGTAACTGGTCAAGGTCCAACAACACCGGGTAATCCTGATTTAAAAATTGAAAGAATTAAAAAAGCAAACCTTGGTGTTGACTTTGCATTGTGGAGAAACAGAGCTCGCTTTACAGTAGATGCCTATAACAACAAAACGATCGACCTCTTTGTAAATAACCCACTTCCTGCAACATCTGGTTTTGCTAGCATGAATATCAATGCCGGTATAATGACCAATAAAGGATTTGAGTTTTCTGCAGTAGTAGACGTAGTGAAACAAAATGACCTGAACGTAGCTATTGGTATCAACCACTCTATCAATAAAAACAATATTGAAGACTTAGGTGCAGTAAATGAGTACTTCTCTGGTACATTCTTGATCAAAGAAGGTCTTCCTTATGGTTCTCACTATACCTATCATTACCTGGGTGCTGATCCTACTACTGGTAAGCCTCAATTTGAAACGCTTGATGGTAAAACGACAACCGATGCTGCACAAGCGGGTCAGTTTGCCAAGTTTGGAACATATTTACCTAAGCACGTTGGAGGATTTAATGCTGAAATCCGTTACAAAAGATTTAGCATTGATGCATTGTTCTCTTATCAGTTTGATGTAGTAAGAAGCAATAACACAAGAAACTGGATCACTCGTGGTACAGCTGGTTATCATGCTTCTGTAAATGCATCTAAAGAGATGTTAACTAACCAGTGGATGAAACCAGGTGACCAAGCTTACTTCCCTTCTCCACTTTATGACAAAGGTTTCACTTCTTCTGATTTGGAAGATGCGAAGTTCTTACGCTTCAGAAACTTAAATGTGGCTTACCAGATTCCAGAAATCAAGGTTAAGGGAACTACAATCCTGAAGTCAGCTCGTTTTTATATCCAAGGTCAAAACTTGGCTATCTGGAGTCCATGGACTGGTCTTGATCCAGAAGACAATAATAATATCAGCTTGAACGAGTATCCAAATCCAAAAATGTTTGTAACTGGTATTGATATTAATTTCTAATTAAAAAACTATTTCATCAATAGTGCGTTATCTGTATTGCAAGTGCAAATGAAATAATAACGCACTATTGATTGACAAAATGGTAAAAACAAACAAAATGAAACATTACAAGATATTATTTTCATCAATGCTCGTTCTTGCATTAGCTTCTTGTAAGAAGGTGATTGATGTAAAAGAAACTGACTTCGTTGGGGGAGATATAGCCTTAAAGACGGTTGAGAATAACGAACAAGGGGTAGTGGGTGCCTATTCATTATTAGGTAATGAGCAAGCTATCTTACTTAATGCAACGTTTGCTGATGAAGTGAAACGTGGCGAATTTTATAATGCCGGTACTACACACGAGTGGCAGTATACTTCGACTGACATTGGCTTGAGAGATAATTTTACTGCATTAAATATTTTCTATCGCGCTATCGACCGTGTAAACAGAGTGTTGCAGGCGTTACCAAAATCCGATTCTACTCGTACTGGCGATAATAAACTGCGTGATCAATTAAAAGGAGAAGCGTTATTTATTCGTGCATTCAGCCATTTTGAACTATATCGTTTTTATAGTGGTGCTTCTGATCCTAATGCCTTAGCAATGGTTTATATGGAAGAACCTTCTATTAAATCTACTACCCGTATTGCAGTAGGGCCTTATTTTGACAAGTTAAAGGCAGATTTAACCGCTGCTAAAGCGTTACTTCCTTCTGCTGCGTCTACTGAAGCACAAACTTTACGTGCCAATAAATTAGCTGTAGCTGGCTTACAGGCTCGCATTGCCTTGTATCTGAAACAGTGGGATGATGCCATTACTTACAGCACTGAATACATCAATGCTCTTCCTTTGGCTTCTAAAACAGAGTTCCCTGACATCTGGACTGATGCAAAAGTGACAGAAGTAGCTTTCAAACTTAAGAGATCAGCTACTTCTTTAGGATACTTGCGTTTTGATGCCGGTACAACTGCAACTACAAGATTGGGTTCTTTATTTAGAGCGACTTCAACATCTGCTACAAGTATTGGTAGTGTTACCTGGGTAGTATCTGATAAACTTTGGAGCAGTTTTGATCAAACTAACGATATCCGCTTTGCTTCTTACTTGAAAGACGAATCAGTTTTAAGCAGCGCAAGCCCTGCTCGTCCTTCTCATATCGTTAAAAAATATGCTGGTGGCGCTTATGGTACTGCTACAGAAAATTTGGTCGATGCTAAAATTTTCAGAACAGGTGAAATGTATTTGATTCGTGCTGAAGCAAAAGCTGAGAAAAACGACTTAGCTGGTGCTGCTGCTGATTTGAATGCTATAAGAGCAGCTCGTATTACTGGCTATGTTACTGGAGTTTTTGCATCTAAAGACGCATTAATTACAGCAATCATGGACGAGCGTTTCAAAGAATTGGCATTTGAAGGTCATCGTTTCTGGGATTTAAGAAGAAGAAGCTTACCGGTTGTACGCTTAGCTTCCGATGCTCCTGCCGCTTCTGCAACTACACTTCCTGGAGGAAACTTCCGCTTTGTATTACCAATTCCAAATGCAGAAGTACAAGCTAATCCTACTATCCAACAAAATACTGGATATACCAATTAATCAATTAGCTTTTTGATATAATAGAAAAGGCCTCTTTAAAAAGAGGCCTTTTCTATTATATCAAAACTTATATCCTAATCATCTCTTTTAATTCCTTGGTTTCTAAGCATAGAAATATACTGCTGTAACATTAAATATTTCTCATGGTGATAAAAAAGGGAGTTAATTTCTCTAGATGAATTGAATGCAAATCCAAATATGGCACAAAACCCTTTTTTAGGTTGGAAGTGTTATTTTAAAACAAAAGAGCCGCTGAAATCAGCGGCTCTTTTGTTTTAAAATAAGAACATGGCTTTCTATTCGAAGGTTTATTTATGGATGTTAATTCTTTTAAGTGTATCCGCTGGCATCTTATTGCAATAAAGTTGGGCTTTTCGATAACGTGGTATATAAAACGAAAAATAATAGCTTATGCATTGGGTTTAGACGTTGATATATGCCGTTCCAACGGAAGATATGGCCATTCTAAAAGATATTAATTTATATTTTAAAACATCAAATATATTCATGCAGCAAAATGATTAGGGTCAATGTCTTTAACCTAACCCTCTACTGTATCCGAATACCAAGAAATAAGGAAGTATATTCCTTCCAGACCAAGTGAATTCTATTTATTAATAAAACCAAATGCAAATGAGAAAACTGTTATTGCTCATGGGCTTTGTGCTTATGCTTGGAACGGCATGGGCGCAGCGCCAAATTACCGGTAAGGTTTCCGACGATAAAGGAAATCCGGCCCCCAATGTATCTGTACAAGTAAAAGGGTCAAAGGTAGGAACCGTTACTGGGAGTGATGGTTCGTTCACATTAACTGTTCCAGCTGATGCAAAGACATTAGTAATCTCTTCCATCGGATTTTCTACACAAGAACTATCCGTAAACGACCGATCCAATTTTGCACTTACACTACAAAAAGAAGATCAGAGTATGTCTGAAGTAGTGGTTGTGGCTTATGGAACTGCTAAGAAAGGCGCTGTAACTAACTCTGTTGCACAAGTAACAGCTAAAGAGTTGGAAAACCGTCCGGTTACGAACGTTATTAGTGCATTGTCAGGTGTAGCACCTGGTGTAACGACGAACTCTAGCAATGGCCAACCTGGCTCATCCCCTGCGGTTAGGATTAGAGGTTTTGGTTCTTTAAACGCTTCAAGTTCTCCATTATATGTAGTAGATGGCGTACCTTATGATTATGATATCAGCAATATTAATGTAGATGATATTGAAAATGTATCAGTATTAAAAGACGCTGCTTCTTCAGCACTTTATGGTGCACGTGCTGCAAATGGCGTTATTCAGATCACAACAAAAAAAGGAAAGAAAGACCGTACTCAAATTTCTGCTAATGTATCGCAGGGATTTGTATCTCGTGCTATTGAAGAATATGAGCGCGTAGGTGCTATGGACTATTATCCATTGATGTGGGAGGCATATAGAAATAGCCTGGTCTATCCAACTTCAGGTGCGGCTATTCCTGTTGCAGACGCAAGCCGTTTAGCTTCAGGATTATACCCAAGAAATACTGCAGGTAATCAGATTTATGGTACACGAACTTTTTCTGATATCAGTCAGTTATTAGCCTATAATCCGTTCAATGTAGCAAGAACAGAAATTGTGCGTCCTGATGGTACATTGAATCCAAACGCGAAATTATTATATGCCGATGATTTGGATTGGTTGCAGGAAATTCAGAGAACAGGTTCTCGTGGAGACTATACGGTAAGTGTAAGTGGTGGCGCACCTAAAAGCGACTACTATTTGTCTCTTGGATATACGAATGAAAAAGGATATGTAGAAAACTCTGATTACAAACGGTATTCTTCAAGACTGAATATGAACACCCAACCTTTAGGCTGGTTGAAATTAGGCTTGAATATAGCAGGTATCGTTACTAAAGCAAACCAAGGTGCAGATGATGGAAGCAGCACTGGCTTAGTAAATCCATTTTATACAAACCGTATCATAGGACCAATCTATCCGGTATATGCACATGATCAAACAACTGGTGCATATATCCTGGACGAGAAGGGAAATAGAATATACGATTTAGGCAGTATGGCTAATTTAGGTTTGCCGAACCGTCCTACCATTGGCGGTCGTCATGCTATCTATGAAACATTGTTAAATGAAAACATCCTACAGCGTAATGCTTTGAACAACCGACTTTCTGCTGAAGTAAGCTTTTTGAGAAACTTTAAGTTTACTACTAATGTAAGTGCTGATATCAGCAATAGTCTACGTTCTCAATTTGAAAATAAGATTGTAGGTGATGGTGCGCCTAGTGGTAGAGCTAGAAGAAATACCTCAGATAACCTTACATTGACAATCAACCAATTGTTGAACTTCAATAAAACTTTTGGTAGACATACTGTTGAAGCATTAATTGGCCACGAAAACTATGATGCAACCTACAAATCAGTAACAACGCTGCGTACCGGCCAAATTGTTGATGGTATTACCGAGTTATCCAATTTTACAACTACTGCTACTCTTGCATCAAACAAGGACAGATACAAGATTGAAAGTTATTTATCAAGAGCTAACTATAGCTTAGATAATAAATACTTCCTTTCTGCTTCATTACGTCGCGATGGTTCTTCGCGCTTTCATCCAGATAACAGATGGGGTAATTTCTGGTCAGTAAGTGGTGCATGGCGTATTGACCAAGAAGCCTTTATGAGCAACCTTTCTTGGCTTAGTGCACTTAAGTTGAGAGCTTCTTATGGCCAAGTAGGTAATGATGATATTTTGGATGCAAATGGAAATAGCATCTATTATGCATACCAGTCATTCTATAATGTAGGGCAGAATAACAATACAGAACCTGGTGCAGCACAGTCTACAACCTCCGCAAATCCTGCGTTGAAATGGGAAAAGAATAACTCATTTGATGTGGCTCTAGATTTCGGATTATTAAAAAACAGAATAAACGGTTCCGTTGAGTATTTTGATAGACGCTCCGATAACCTATTATTCAGAGTACCTCCTCCAGTTTCATCTGGTACCCTTTCTGATCCTCAGAATGCTGGTTCTATGTACAATAAAGGAATTGAAGTGAGTGTGAATGGTGATGTGATAAGAAAGCATGATTTCAATTGGAATCTCGGTGTAAACTGGACCACTTTTGAAAATAAGATCACCAAAATGCCACAGACTGAAGTGATAACAGGTACACAGAAATGGATGGTTGGGCAATCTCGTTATGATTTCTGGTTGAGAGATTGGTATGGTGTAAACCCTGCCGATGGAGCTGCCTTGTTTGTTGCTAATGCAAACGTTCCTGCTAATTCCTTTATTATAAAAGAAGGTGGCAAAGACGTACTGGTAACCACTGATCAGAATAACGCAGCTTACCATTATGCAGGTAGTGCGATTCCTGACTTCTATGGTTCAATAATCAACTCATTGAACTATAAAGGCTTTGGTCTTTCTTTCCAATTGAATTATCAAGTGGGTGGTAAAGTATATGATGCTGCATATGCTCAATTAATGCATTCTGGTAGCTATGGTGTAGCTATGCATACAGACATCACAAAACGCTGGCAGAAAGCTGGAGATATTACCGATGTTCCTCGCTTGGATGCCGGTAGAAATACAACGTTTGGTGTAGCTTCTGATAGATGGCTTGTTGATGCTTCTTATTTGAATGTTCAAAACGTAACATTCCATTATACCTTACCAAAGGGTCTTTTATCTAAAGCACATTTACAAAATACCCGAGTATATGTAAGTGGAGAAAACCTTTATATGTTTACAAAGAGACAAGGTCTGAATCCAACGCAAAACTTTACTGGACAAACGTCAAATGTTTACGTTCCTTCTCGTGTGATCACAGCTGGAATTAACCTGTCACTTTAATTTAAATTACTTATCAAACGAGTATGAAAAAGTTTAAGCTTATACATTTTATGATATTGGGAGCAGCCGTAGGCTTTAGCTCCTGTAAAAAAGACTACCTAAATACAGCGCCAACTGGGCAGGTAGCAGATGAGTCATTGTTTTCAACAACTACCAACTCAATGATTGCTTTAAATGGTCTGCATCGCATCATGTGGAACCAATACTTCAATCAGGATGAGGCTGGACACGGCTCTATGATGATAAACGTTGATAATCTTGGGGAAGACTTGATTAATAACTCAACATCAACAACGACCTTTTTTCAGGCATTGTATCGTTGGGATGCTCACCGTAATGCTAACAGTAGCCAAGCTTATTTTGCCTATTACTTTTACTACCGCATTATTGCCAATGCGAATATGCTAATTAATAATATTGATAAAGCATCAGGACCTGATAGCGAGAAGAAGATTATTAAGGGCGAAGCTTTGGCTTATCGTGCATGGGCACATTTTAATTTAGTGCAGCTTTTTGGTAAGCGTTATGACGCTGCTACTAAACCTAATAATCAGTTAGGTGTACCTTTATTGCTGACAAATACAACTACAGGTCAACCACGTGCTACTGTAGAAGAAGTGTATGCACAAATCAATAAAGATTTGGATGATGCTATCACAAACTTAACTGGTTATACAAGAACATTTAAGTCACATTTTAATGTAAATGTTGTAAAGGGTATCAAGGCACGTGTAGCTTTAACGCAACAGGATTGGACAAACGCTGCCAAGTTTGCTGCAGAAGCCAGAACAGGCTTTTCTTTAATGAACGAAACACAATACCTTGCTGGATTTAGTGATGCTACTAACCCAGAGTGGATGTGGGGTAGCATAATTCCTACCGACCAAGGTACTTTCTTCTACTCTTACTTTGCATACATGTCATCTAACTTTAGTTCTAATGCTACAAGAACTAATCCACGCTCTATTAATTCTAAATTATACAATGCCATCACTGCAACCGACTTCCGTAAGCAGTTATGGACTCCTGCTGGTGTTACACCTCCTGCAAGTGGTACAAAGTACCCTTATACAAGTGTAAAGTATAAAGTAAAAGATGTTAATGTAAGTGTTGGAGACGTTGTATATATGCGTGTAGCAGAAATGTACTTGATTGAAGCAGAAGCAAATGCCCGAGCTGGTAAAGCTACTGAAGCTCAGAATGCTTTATTTACATTAGTTAAAAGCAGAGATGCAGCTTATGTAAAGTCTACCAATACAGGAGATGCCTTAATTACAGAGATCATGCAACAACGTAGAATTGAACTTTGGGGTGAAGGTTTCCGTTTCTTCGACTTAAAACGTACAAATAGTGCATTAGATAGAACAGGAGCAAACCATAATACCACCGTTGCAGTAACATTAAACGTTCCTGCCGGAGATAAAAAGTGGGAGTGGTTAATTCCTCAAGATGAAATGAATGCCAACCCTGCTATGGTACAAAATCCTCTTTAAGAGAGGAGTGATATTCTTAAATAAAAAAGAGCCGCTGATCATCAGCGGCTCTTTTTTATTTAAGAATGTTAGAAGCTATTTTACTACTTCTGCTAACTTCTGCACTAATTCTTCTCCTCTCAGATTCTCCGCAATTACAATACCGTTTGGATCTAGCAACACATTAAAAGGTATGCCTTCAATATTATACATTGGCACTACCATGCTATCCCAATACTTCAAGTCACTTACATGTGTCCATGTTAAGTCGTCGTTTTTAATAGCGCTTGTCCAGGCATTCTTTTCCTTATCTAAAGAAACACCAAGCACCGTAAAGTTCTTGTTCTTAAACTGTTGGTAGGCGCGCACCACGTTAGGATTCTCCATGCGGCAAGGCTTGCACCAACTAGCCCAGAAATCTACTAACACGTATTTGCCTTTAAAAGAGGAAAGTGAAACAGGAGTACCATTAACATCAGACAAAGTAAAATCGGGCGCTGGTTTATTTAAAAGACTTCCACCAGCGGCTACTGCCGATTGCTGTGCCTGGCTTTGTTGCATAGTGTTACGTATGCTAGCTAAGCCAGTGTGTGTTGGAAACTTGCTTGCTGTTTTGTTGATAACATCTGCAGTTTGAGCAGGAGAGAAGGGCTCCAGGCCTAAGCCAGCGTTTGAAGCGTAGCTTTGATAAGATCCCAACACAAATACTGAAAGTGAGGGGCTATTGCTCTTATTTAAAACATCATCTACAAAGTTCTTATAGGCGGTAACAGCAGCTTTCTTTTGTGCACCAGCTACATTTATAATACTATCGGCATTCTTTTGGTGACTTAAACTATCCAGTTGTACACTCATTGAATAAATTGAAGACAACTGCGTGTTACTCTTACTGATAAAGTCTACAAGTGCTTGGCTGGCTGGAGAACCATTTACAGCATAAGGTTGCTGTACGTTCGCTACATCTGCTGTGACAGTAACTGTTGAAGCGTCGTTGATAACGGTGGCTACAGGATTTACCTGTTGTGTTAGTCGTAAAACATACAGGTTTTCTTCTTTGGCATTGGTTTGAAGCGTAAAGCTGCCATCTTTCCCAATTTTAGCCGAATCCACAATTATAGGTTGCATACTGCCAATTGAAGCCTCTTCAAGGAAGATAACATCAGCATGCGCATTTTTGATAGTTCCCTTTACAGTAAAATTATCGCCGCTTTTTTCACTACACCCTATAAAAAGGACAACACTAAATAGGCCAAGCCATTTATTCGGATTATGCATCGAAAATGATTTTATAAAAGTTTAAGTTCAGCAAAAATAGCCTATTTGCCTGCAGCCAATTTCTTAAAATACAAAAGCCGGATAGACATCCGGCTTTGCATGCACAATATATAATAGAGAAACTATAGATCAGCGGTTTTTAACTTACGTGGGATTTTAACTTCAATAGTTTGAGGTTTGCCATTACGCAATATTTTAAAGGTGTAAGAGAACTGTTGGCTGCTGCGCGAAACCTCTCTGCGTAATTCGTCAGTGCCTTCAATTTCATTTTCTCCTACATGAGTAATAATATCACCCTCTTTGATGCCTGCTTTAGCGGCTGCACTTTCGTCATCAACCTCTAATACTTTTACACCTTTACCATCTTCAGTGTCTTGTACAGACAGTCCTAATTTTGGACGTCCACCATATACATAGGCATTGCCTCTGTACTGTGTTACTGGCGGCATTGGTACACGGGGGGCTGTTATGGCTCTAATATTTACGCCCTTCCATTTGCTTAATTCTGCTGTTGTTGTTTTTTCTTTACCGTCTCTTAAATAAGTGATTTTTACTTTATCGCCTGGTTTATGGGCTTGAACAGCTTTCGTTACATCTTCTGTACCTTCTATCTTCTTGTCATCAATCTTGGTTATGATATCACCTTCTTTTAATCCGGCTTTTTCTGCTGCACTTTCTTTACTAACAGTAGATATTTCAGCTCCTTTATCATTTTCATCTGTAACTACACCAAGCATAGCACGATTGGAGTCTTCTGATAAAAGTGAAAATGCGTTGGTATCAAATTGCATATTCCAAACGTCTGGAGATGGGCTGAGGTTGGTATAATCTTTATATCGGTGAACATTTACCGATACATCATTATTACCCTTAGCTTCCTTTCCGTTAATGGTTACTTTGTCTCCAGTAATCTCAATAACGGTTTTCTCATTCACATCACCTGAGCGATTGATAACGATGGTTTGTCTTTCTTTATCGCTCTTATCTTTATCACTCTTGTCTTTCTCTTTCTGAGCAAATGCCGGTACGGTAACTAAGGCGATGCCCATCATCACGAATCCTTTAATAAAATATTGATTCATAAGCTCAAATTTTTCTACGTTTAATTTCGTAGATCAAATATAGAAAGGTTTTCTGTATTACGAAAACTTTCGCAATTGTTAATTTGTTGAGCGGATTATAACAGCCCTTTTACGGCTTCAATTACTTGATGAAGGGCAGAAGCGTCTTGTCCACCGGCAGTTGCCAGGGTTTTTTGACCACCGCCGCCACCTTTAATCAGGGGAGCTACTTGTTTTTTAATGATTTGTCCTGCATCCAAGCCCATTTCTGCTGCTTTTGCTTCATCAAATAGCAGAACTATGCTGGCCTTGCCTTCTATATTAGCCACCAGAACAATTATATAATCAGTTAAACGGGGCTTTAACTCAAAGGCCAGTTTTTTCAAAGCATCTGCATTGCTCACTTCTACTACTTCGCCTATAAAGTTTACGCCACCAACTTCCTGTACGCGATTTAATAACGTATCACGAAGTGTTTGAAGAGCTGCCAGTTCAAAGCGCTCTAATTGCTTTCTTAAGGTAGTTGTTTCTTCGTTCAACCCTTGTATAGCTTTTACCAGGTCTTTAGGGTTCTTTAATGCCTCCTTAGCTGTAGCTAACTGCGTTAGCTGATCATTTATATATTGTTCGGCTGCTGCTCCACAAATGGCTTCTACGCGGCGTACACCAGCAGCTACAGCACCCTCTGAAGTAATTTTGAAAAAGCCAAGCTCTCCTGTTGCACCTACGTGAGTACCACCACATAATTCAATAGAGTAGGAAGGATCCATAGTAACTACACGAACGGTATCGCTATACTTCTCTCCAAATAAGGCCATAGCACCCATAGCAACAGCTTCGTCTTTCGACATTTGCTTAATGACTACAGGAATATTCTCACGGATTTTTTCATTAACGATCTTTTCAACTTCAGCCAGTTCTTCTGTTGTCACTTTGGAGAAATGCGAGAAGTCGAAGCGCAAATAATCAGCATTCACCAGTGAGCCTTTCTGAGCCACATGGGTGCCTAATACTTTACGTAAAGCAGCATGC
Organism: Flavisolibacter tropicus; assembly: GCF_001644645.1. Lineage (NCBI taxonomy): Bacteria > Pseudomonadati > Bacteroidota > Chitinophagia > Chitinophagales > Chitinophagaceae > Flavisolibacter > Flavisolibacter tropicus. Next base: position 4,416,761 of record NZ_CP011390.1, read on the forward strand.
AATAAGTGCGTAGCGCTATGGTGCAAAGCAGTGCGTTTCCTCTTGTCAGCATCTACGTGCGCTGTTACTTCACCATTAAGATCGGCGGGTAGCTTTTCTGCGAAGTGTATAATCAGGTCGTTCTCCTTCTTGGTATCAACAATATTGATAGTGGTACCATTTACAATTAGTTGGCCGGTATCACCTACCTGGCCACCACTTTCTGCATAGAAAGGCGTTTTGTCTAACACCAGCTGGTAGGCCTCTTTGCCTTTTGCCTTTACTTTACGATAACGCAGTACTTTGGCTTTCGCTTCCAAACTGTCATAGCCTACAAACTGTGAATTGCTGGCATCTTCATTTACAACTACCCAATCTTCTGTATCAGTAGCTGTGGCCGCACGGCTACGTTCTTTCTGCTGCTGCATTTCTTTGTTGAACGCTTCTTCATCAATGGTCAATTCTCTTTCAGCAGCGATCAGGCGAGTAAGGTCAAAAGGGAAACCATAAGTATCATACAATTCAAAAGCGTCTTTGCCGGCGATACTTCCTTTGGCCTGGCCGATTATATCTTCAATGCGTTTCAAGCCCTTTTCTAAAGTGCGTAAGAAGGCTTCTTCCTCTTCCCGAATCACTTTGGTTACAAACTGTTGCTGCTGGTGCAGTTCAGGGAATACATTTTCAAACTGGGCTGCTAAAGCAGGAACTAGCTGAAACAACAAAGGTTGCTGGTAGTTCAGGTAAGAATAATAATAACGTACCGCTCTTCTTAAAATACGGCGAATTACATAACCGGCACCTGTATTGGATGGCAGCTGCCCATCAGCTATGGTAAAGGAGATGGCGCGGATATGATCAGCAATTACACGAAACGCTACATCGCTTTTATTATCCGTTTTGCCATAGCCTTGGCCACTAATGCTTTCTATTTTTTCGATAAGGCCTGTAAAGACATCTGTATCGTAGTTGGAATTTTTGTTTTGCAATACACGTACTAAACGCTCAAAGCCCATACCTGTATCAACGTGTTTGGCTGGCAGCGGTTGCAGGCTGCCGTCTTTCAGGCGGTTAAACTGTATGAATACGTTGTTCCAGATCTCAATTACTTCCGGGTGGTCTGCATTTACTAATGTTCTGCCATCCACTTTTTGCCTTTCTTCATCGGGACGTGTATCTACGTGAATTTCGGTACAAGGTCCACAGGGGCCTGTATCTCCCATCTCCCAAAAATTATCTTTTTTGTTGCCAAGCAGAATACGGTCTTCTGCTATCCACTTTTTCCATTCAGCAGCTGCCTCTTCATCTTTAGGAAGACCTTCTTTAGCATCACCTTCGAATACGGTTACATACAGGCGGTCAACTGGTATTTGAAATACCTTGGTCAGTAATTCCCAACTCCACTCAATAGCTTCTTTCTTGAAGTAATCGCCAAAGCTCCAATTGCCCAGCATTTCAAACATGGTATGGTGGTAATGGTCTACACCTACTTCTTCAAGGTCGTTATGCTTACCGCTTACGCGCAAACACTTCTGAGTGTCGGCAATGCGCGGATTCGGTGCTATTTTGTTGCCCAGGAAGTAGTCCTTGAACTGGTTCATGCCCGCATTGGTAAACATTAGGGTAGGGTCGTTCTTTACAACAATAGGTGCTGAAGGCACGATCAGGTGCTGTTTGGAGCGGAAAAACTCTAAAAACTGAGAGCGGATGGCTGCACTGGTCAACATAGCTTTATCTGATTGGTTTTCTCGTAATCGATATATTTGCTTTCCCCGCTAAGCGGAGGCTGGCAAAGGTAACGATTAGTAAATCGTGAAACGTGAATTGGAAAAGGTGAAAAAGGCCTAATTCGCCAGATAATAGAACGGGAAGAATATCGTTAAACGTTAATCCATTACGCCCTTTTGAATACGGATGAAGAACCGCCACCATGAAAAAAATCAAATACTACTATAATACTCATACACTGCGTTATGAAAAGCTGATTACCCCCTTGCGGGTGAAGCTCCTGCGCATTTTTGCCTTCATAGCTACAGCGTTGGTTACTTCTGCTCTGATTTCCTATTTCGCTTTTCAGTTTGTTGGTTCTCCAACAGAAAAGCTGATTAGGTCTGATAATGAGCGGATGAAGTACCAATACCAGGACCTTAGTAAGGAAATAGATGAGCTGCAGCAGCAAATGAAGGAACTGGAAAAGCGCGATAATGACGTATATCGTACCATTTTTGAAGCGGCTCCCATTCCTGATACAGCCCGTGCTAATGCCTTAGAAAGAGAAAAGGAGATTACCAAAGTGGAAAATATGCGTGACAATGAACTGGTACGCTCTATTTATGGTTCCCTCAATAACCTGACCAGCCGCATTACTGCTCAGAAGAAATCGTATGACGAACTAGCGGTATTAGTAAAGAATAAAGAAAAATTACTTAGCGCAACCCCTGCTATTCAGCCAGTGAGTAACAAGGATCTGAACCGTATTGCTTCAGGCTTCGGTTATCGTATAGACCCTATTTATAAAACGCCTAAGCTGCATGCGGGTCTTGACTTCTCGGCGCCGCAGGGCACCCCTATTTACGCCACTGCTAATGGCACGGTAAAGCTGGCCACCTATAGTGACGCTGGTTATGGTAATCATGTCATTATTGATCATGGGTATGGATACGAGACCCTGTATGGTCATATGGTGCGGGTGAAAGCGCGTAGCGGACAAAGAGTAACGCGCGGAGAGGTGATTGGTTATGTGGGTTCAACAGGTAAATCTACAGGCCCGCACTGCCACTACGAGGTGCATAAGAATGGCCAAAAGCTCGATCCCGTTTACTTTTTCTATAACGACCTTAGCCCTCAACAGTTTGATGCCTTATTAAAGAGAGCACAGGCATCGAACCAGAGTTTTGATTAACCCCCTGTCCCCCTAAAGGGGAGACTTAGATCAATGTTTCCTTCTCTATAAAATCCATTCATTAAGATACTAGTACAAATAAGAACGCCTCCCATTAGGAGGCGTTCTTATTATGGTTTGCTTATAAAGATAAAAGCATAATAAAAAGTCTGCTAGACCTAAGTCTCCCCTTTAGGGGGACAGGGGGTATCTTTGCTCCATGGCTAAGGGACCACTACCACAAATACTGTTTGATTTCTCTGACGAAAATGAAACTACAGGAGAACAAGAATTCCTGTCAGGTAGGCCTATCCCTGTACCTATAGAAAAGCCAAAAGGAAAGCGCGGACGCAAATCATTAAAAGCCTTGGAAGAAGAGGCCGACCTGGTAAATGTACCCCCTGATGAAGAGCTGTTTCAGAAGCAATACTATGCCATTGGGGAGGTGGCGCAAATGTTCAATGTAAAAGGCTCCTTGCTGCGTTTCTGGGAAAAGGAATTCGATCTTACATTACGGAAGAACCGTAAAGGCGACCGCTTTTTTACACCTAAGGACGTAAAGAACATTCAATTGATCCATGACTTGGTACGTCGCCGAAAGTTTACGATAGAAGGCGCTAAAGACTATATCAAAAGTGGAAAGCAGGCAGAAGCAAAGTATGAAATGATTCAATCGCTTCAACGCATGCGGAATTTCTTACTAGAGTTAAAAGCGAACCTGTAATACGTTTAAAGGTTAATGTCTAAGGTTTGAAGTTCCTTATATTACTAAAGACATTACAGTTTTCAACAACCTTAAACTTTAGACTTGAAACCTGAAACCTTTAACATATTCCCTCCATTCTGATTGTGCCTACATGTTAACTTTGAAAACAACAGTTTCCTTATGCAAAAATTAGTCACCCTATTTATAGCCAGTTTTTTTGCTGTAGCGGCGTGGTCGCAAACCGCAGAAGTATCTAAAGATGCCAGCGGAAATAAAGTGCTCAAGGGCTTTATAACGCAGCAACAGTTGGTTACCGATTCTTCTTTTCAGTGGTTTTTAAACAACCAGAAAGGATATACACCCTATTCGACCGCATTGGAAGCTTTTAAAAACGCCAAAGACAGCATTCACATCTTAGCCTTCGGTGGCACATGGTGTGATGATACTAAACTCATTCTGCCTAAGATATTTGCGTTAGCAGATGCCGCCGGATTTTCACAAGATCATATCACGTTGTTGGGTGTAGATCACAATAAAAAAACGATCAATCACTTATCTGAAGCCTTTAATGTAGACCATGTGCCTACGTTTATTGTTTTAAAGAATGGTAAAGAGATTGGCCGTGTGGTTGAGTGGGGCAAATACGGTATGGTGGATAAAGAGCTTGGTGAGATCATTAGCGGGAAGAAATAGCGTAAGGATCGTGAAACGTCAAACCTGAAAGAGAGCTGCAAGCTACACGCTGCAAGCAGTCCCCTCCCGACCTCCCCGAAGGGGAGGAGAGCCAGCGCTCAAAACCAGAAGATCAAACACTCTTACATAACATAAGCACTCCACTTAAGGAGTGCTTATGTATTTACACTCTTCTTCAATAATCAATAATTATTAATTACTAATCATTGATTATTGAACATTGCGCATTGAACATTTCCTCCACTTCTTCTTTCATTATTCCTTGTTCCTTGTTCAATATTCTGCATAGCTTCCGCCGCGCGGATCTCCCCTTTAGGGGCCGGGGGCGATCGGCGCTGGCGCTACCGCTCCGGCAATCTTGATATCCAGTTTTTCCAGTGTTTGGATAGCAAAAAGGTTTACGGCCTGCTTAATGGTATTAAAGCGATTGATATCAATAGGCAGGGTAGAGAAATCAATATGAATAACAATTGCCTGGGCATTGATATCACTGAGTAACACATTATATCCTAACAAGTCGGTTACTTTGGATAAATAGGTTTTCATTTCTGCTATGGCTTGTTCTACTTTCTCTGACGGGGTCTGTAAGCTAATGTGAAGGTGCAGGTCATTTTTACGCTGTGAGCGCAACGATAGGTTATCCAGTATACTATCTACCATTTGTTTATTGGGAACAGTTACATAGGTTTTTTGTTCCGTACGTATACGTGTGCTGCGTAAGCCAATGCGTTCTACGTTGCCGGTAATGTTTTGCACTTTCACCAGGTCGCCGGTAGTAAAGGGCTTATCAAAGAATATGACAAACGAGGCTATCAGGTTTTCCAGGCTTTCTCGTAAGGCTAAGGCTACCGCCGCACCCACTATACTCAGGCCGGTAAGTAATGTTCCAATGTTGTAACTAAATGCAAAGTGCAGTACCATTAAAAAACCAATGATTCCCACCAATACTTTAAAGAAGTCTTTAAAGAAAAGAATCAGCTGGTTATCACTTTGATCTGCCGATACCATAGCACGTCGTTCCAGCACTGATGCAAAGAAATCAATCAGGCGGATAAGCATCCAGATGAAAGTGATAATCATTGCCGCGGTGCCAATGGTTTGAATAATTTGGGCAAGCGTATATTTATAAATGGTAACATTAATGCTCTTAGGAAACTCAAGCCTATAAAGAGCAACGATTGATGTAAACACCACTAGAAAACGACTTAGGGGCTTGACCACTAAGGCTACAAATGTTTGCTGATCAAACGCTTTCCAGTTGCGTTGAAAAGCTTGAAAAGTAAACTGTGCTATATGACGCGAGAGAACACGGTTACTTAATAAGATCAGGAAAATAATGCCTGCCGTTATTATATACTCTTCTACCGGATTATTTAGAAAAACCTCTTTCATAGCTGATCGCCTTCAAATGGTTCATAAAATTAGGAACCCATATGCACTAAAATTGAAAAGAATACACCTGTACACTCTCTTTCCCCAAGCCAAACAACGCTGTATTACCAATGATATACTGTGAAAAGGAGCCAAATGAAGAAGGAAACTGATACTGTTGCTGTAATAATGTAGATGTATTAAAAGCATGCAGAGCGCTACCCGTAATGCCCACAATATGCTTACCTACAACAGCAATGTTTTGCCACTTGGTAATTGGATATTTCTTTTGAAATGTACCAAAATGATCAAACTGATAGACACCTATTGCCGGATCGTACAGATATAAACTGTTGTTTTGGTCAATGATAGTGGTGGGTTGAAAGCTGGTATTAAACAAGGCTCTGAAATCTTCAGTCTCCATGAGTTGATTGCCTTGCTCGTCTACTTTTTTCAGTTTATAATTCAGTGCATCAAATACCCATATATTGTTATCGTAGGAAAGACCAATAGCGCTAGCCTGTTGAATATTATGGCGTCGCAGGTCAAGGCTGGCGCGTAGGCCTAGCACACGATCTAAAATAACAACGGTTGCAAAATCTTTGTAATAAAGCAATAGCTTCAGTGGGTTGGTGGCATCCAGGGTATGTAGCTTGCCAAAGCGCTTTACCTCATTGTAAACAGCAATGGAATCTCCATTGGGACTATACTTCTTTAATTGCTCATTGTTGCTTAGTACATAAAGATTATCCAGGTTATCGACAGCCAGTTGTGCTCCGGTAATCTTTAATGTTTTACGCAAACGAAACAGGCTGTCCTGTGCTTTAACAGTACTGGTACAGAGCAGGAAAAGAAATATGTAGGAAAGCGTTCTCAATTAACGGTTACTATTTTATGATCCAAACCTGTATATGACTTAAGGCTGATATCCAAACCATCAAATACCGCATAGGTGAAATAGTTGATCCAGTCTCCTAAGTTAATATACCGGCTGTTATTGGGTAGACGAAAATCAATGGGTAAATGTCTATGACCAAACACAAAGAAGTCAACTTTCTTTTGCTCCAGTACTTCTTTACTATATATAATTAACCATTCTTTGTCTTCACCGTGGAATTCTTCCTCGGAGTGACCTGTTGCTTTACGGCTGCGACGGCTAAAGTAATCGGCCGTACCAATGCCAACTCGAGAAGGCACAATACCAAACAGCCACTGGCACACTGGGTTACGGAAGATCTTTTTTAGAAACTTGTATTTATGGTCACCTGGTCCTAATCCATCACCATGGGCTACATGAAACAGTTTGTTGTTAAATATAAATTCATGTGCCTCGTAATACACTTGAATATTGAGTTCTTTCTGGAAGTAATCCCGCATCCACATATCATGGTTGCCTACAAAGAAGTGTACAGGAATACCAGCATCTGTGAATTCAGCCAGTTTACCAAATAAGCGTACATAACCGCGGGGAACCACCTTCCGGTATTCATACCAGAAGTCAAACATATCTCCAACAATGAACAGAACGGCTGTTTCATGTTGAATTTCATTCAGAAACTTTATAACCAGGCGCTCCCGCTCCAAGCTGGCTTCAGCATTGGGGGCACCCAAGTGAAAATCAGATAAGAAATAAACTTTTTTGCCGGCCGGAATTTGCATGCGCAAGATTAGGATATATCATCTACCAAAAAAACATAAACTTCTTTAGGGCCGTGCACGCCAACTACCAGGGTCTTCTCAATATCGGCCGTACGGCTAGGGCCTGTAGCCAGCGTAATAAACGAAGGCAGCTTACCCTTATACTTCTGTTTAAGTTGTACCAATCCATCCTTAATATCGTACACAAGCTGTGAAGTAAAGGCAATACAGATGTGTACAGGAGCATAAACACTGGTAATGCGGCCGCTATTTTTGCTGCTCAAGATTATACTGCCAGTACGGGCTACTAATAATTCGCAGGAAGTAATAGAGGCGTCGCAGGTAACGATATCATCGGTCCACACGCGTTCCTGTACCAGGCTTTTCCATTGTTCATCTTCACAATACACTTTTGTCCACTCATGTTGCGTCACTAAAACAGCAAGATTATGATGTAGCTCCGATGCATCCGTACAAAACTGGAATTTGCCTTGGAGGTTGGTAAACTGCTCGGCAAATTCAACTACGATGTCTTGTTGTAAGGGCTGTACTACAGGGCTTGTGCCCTCACTTTGCGGAAAAGGAATTGGCGTTGAGTGTGTCAACGCCAATCGTATTTTTTTTAAGATGTTGTTTTTTGAAGTGGTGCTCATTTAGCAGCGGGTTGTTGATTTAAAACATCCGGATCGTATGGTGGAACGCCCTCGCTGATACCACCACTGTGTGGGTGTGGAATATCATCATCTACATCCAAGGATTTTTTCTCTTCAAATGGGCGTTTGCCAATCAGCGCTTCCACATCGCTTTGGAATAGTACCTCTTTATCTAATAAGGCTTCTGCCAGTTTCTCCACGTCGGCGCGCTTTTCAGTCAGCAGCTTAATGGTGTTAGCATAAGCATCATCAATCAAGGCACGTACTTCTTCATCAATGATCTTAGCCGTTTCATCTGAATAAGGCTTAGTGAAGGAGTTGTCTTGTTGAGGATCGTAGAAACTGATGTTACCCACTTTATTGTTCATACCGTATACCGTTACCATTGAATAGGCAATGCGGGTAATCTGCTGCAGGTCGTTCTGTGCACCGGTAGAAATCTTACCAAAGAAGATCTGCTCAGAAGCACGACCGCCAAGGGTCATACAAATCTGATCCAACAACTGGTCTGTGTTATACAGGTATTGCTCTTTTGGAGTGTATTGCGCATAACCCAACGCCGCTGTACCTCTTGGTACGATTGTTACTTTCAGCAGCGGATAAGCATGTTCCAGGTACCAACCACAGATCGCGTGACCCGCTTCGTGATAAGCAATGATCTTTTTCTCTTCTGGAGAAATGATCTTGTTTTTCTTTTCCAAACCACCTATCACACGATCAACCGCATCCTGGAAGTCGCTCATATCTACAGCGCTCTTTCCTTTACGTGCGGCAATCAGGGCTGCCTCGTTACATACGTTGGCAATATCAGCACCAGCAAAGCCAGGTGTTTGTTCTGCCAGTTTATGAATATCTACATGTTCAGAAACCTTAATAGGCTTCAGGTGTACTTTAAAGATCGCTTCACGGCCTTTTACGTCTGGTTTATCAATAGAGATCTGTCTGTCAAAACGACCAGGACGCAGTAAGGCAGTATCCAATACATCTGGACGGTTAGTAGCCGCCAGAACGATGATGCCACTTTCACCGCTAAAGCCATCCATTTCTACCAGCAACTGGTTCAGGGTGCTTTCACGTTCGTCATTGCTCATCATCATGTTCTTACCACGGGCACGACCAATTGCATCAATTTCATCGATGAAGATTACGCAAGGTGATTTTTCGCGGGCTTGTTTGAACAGGTCACGTACACGGCTGGCACCCACACCCACAAACATTTCTACGAAGTCTGAACCACTCAAGCTAAAGAACGGAACCTGGGCTTCACCAGCCATAGCTTTAGCCAAAAGGGTTTTACCAGTTCCCGGAGGGCCTACCAATAAGGCGCCTTTTGGAATCTTACCACCTAAGGATGTATATTTTTTAGGATTACGCAGGAAGTCTACGATCTCCATTACTTCTACTTTGGCTTCATCTAGACCAGCTACGTCGGCAAACGTAATATTTACACGAGTGCCTTTGTCGAAAAGGGTAGCACGAGATTTACCAATATTAAAAATGCCTCCGGGGCCGCCACCACTGGCAGCACCACCACCCATCTTGCGCATCAGCAGAATCCAGATACCAATAAAGATCAGGATCGGCAGAATGGTTTGCAGAATAGGACTGAACCAGTTGGTTTCATTCTCTACATCTGAAGAGGGCTGATTTTGCACGGGTATGTTAGCCTGAGCATAATAATCGCTCATTTCTTTTCTAACATCCTCGTTAGAAGCTATTTTAAAATACAATTGCGGGCCTTCTTCGTTGAGCTTGCCGGAAGAGGTGTTGCTATTGTTGGCGTATTTGCTAACACGGTCTGGTTTTAAATAAACCCGTACCATATCGCGGTTATCTACGATGACATATTTTTCTACATCACCAGCCGCTACCATTTGTTTGAACTGCTCAATATTGGTTTTACCAGAAGTAGCACCAAATGGGTTCATGAACTGAAAGCCAATCAATACAGCAAAGATGATAGCGTATACCCAATAGATACTGAACTTCGGACCTTTGCGAGATCCGTTGTCGCCGTTTTCGCCGCTAGGACGCGAGAACTTAGGAAGCCGGGATCTGTTGTCTTGTTTATATGGATCTTGTGACATTGTGCTAAAAATAATTGAATGCTTCTAAATAATAACTTTTATCTAATACTAGGATCGTCTGTGTATGTAATTAACAATTCTGAGTTGTTAATCCTTATGCTCTTCTAACGCGGCATCACTCCACATATCTTCCAACTTGTAAAACTTACGGCTATCCGGCAGCATGACGTGTACCACAACGTTGACATAGTCGATCAGCACCCACTGAAGTTTATCCTTTCCTTCATGGTGATAAGGATATTCTCCACATTGGCTTTTTACTTCATCTTCTATATTGTCGGCTATGGCTCTTACTTGTGGTTGGTTAGTGGCTTCGCAAATGATAAAGAAGTCGGCTACTGCTTCCGGAATTTTACGTAAGTCCAGTGAAACAATGTTTTCGCCTTTTTTATCCTGTATAGCGTTTATAATAGTTTTAATAATCTTAGAACTGCGGGTTAACCGGGTAACACCTTTTTTTCTTTTCGATAAAACACCTATTCGTTCCAAATACTACTTCATTTATGGTTTAAAAATGGGCTGCGGTTCTTTAAAAGATATGGAATAAAATGGAATTATAGCTTTGTGCCAAAAGTAAGTACAAATTGGCACCTATCAACACTACTACTATTGGTAATCCATTTATAGAACTGCAACAGGTAGATAGCACCAACAACTATGCCACCGCCCTAGCGCATGCGGGTATGGCACAATCAGGTACCGTTGTGCTGGCACACCATCAAACTAAGGGCAAGGGGCAGCGCACAAAAGCCTGGGAAACGGCTGCCGGGCAGAACATAACGCTCAGTATTCTTCTGCAGCCGCAGGGCTTGGTTTTATCGGAAGCTTTCTTTCTAAGTATGGCTGTGGCATTAGGTGTGCAGCGCTTTTATAGCCGCTACGCTATAGAAGATGTATATATTAAGTGGCCCAATGATCTATACTGGCGTGACAGAAAGGCAGGAGGGATATTAATTGAGAATATATTAACAGGTGCCACCTGGAAATACGCCATAATTGGGATTGGTATAAATATTAATCAAACCGATTTTGGTGAATTGGGCCTGCGGGCTACTTCTTTAAAGCAAATCACCGGCAAACAGTATGACATCGTGGCCTTGGCCAAGGAACTATGTAGCTCCATTGAGGCAACTGTCAGGCAATTGCAGGTAAACAAACAGCAAGTGGTGGATGATTTCCATGCCGTATTATACAAGCGATTTGAGAAAGTAAAGCTGCGCAAAGATGCCCGTGTGTTCGAAACTTACATTCAAGGGGTGTCTACTGCTGGTGAGCTCATCACCGGGCAGGCTGTAGAAGAGCGCTTTTCAGTAGGGGAGGTGGAATGGGTGTTTGAGTAAGGGAAGCTGCAAGCTATACGCTGCACGCATAAGGCCAATAGGAGTTATTACATCTCAATATTTTCTAGCAAAAAAGTCAGAACAGCCTTCGCGACAGTACAGCTGATGAATTTTTAGCTCTTTACCTAGTTCAATATCACAAATGAATTCCTCTTTGTTAGTGCTGCTATAAAAACGAATTTGATTATTAGGAAGTAATTGATATCGGTCATAGTGATCTTCATTTAACCTAACTTGAAAAGAGGTTAAACGAGGTAGTTCATCTATAAAAAAAGAACCGTCCTTTCTAAATAACAATTTTACCGGATGAGCTGGATCTGCCTTGATTGGTGTAGTGGGAGGGCCTCCCGTACCATATATTCCTTCTTTAAAAAACCAGGTACCTGTTACCTGGCCTTCAGTGGATTGGTCTTTCTTACAACCAAGAAATACAAATAGAATCAGTAAATAGAATATTGTTCTCATAGCAGTATAGGATACCACCAAGATACTCCATTACTTCATGATTTCTTCTGCATGCATCTTCGTCCTGGGCTTTTTAAAGATCTTATGTATAATACCTTTTTCATCTATGACAAACGTGGTGCGGAGTAGACCCATGAACTTGTTGCCATACATATTTTTTTCACCCCAAACACCGTATTGGTTAATTATGGTATGATCCGGGTCGGCAATAAGGGTATAAGGCAATTGGAATTTGGCTTGAAACTTTGCATGGCTGGCGCTATCATCTGGGCTGACGCCAATCACTACATAACCTTTCTCTTGCAACACCTCAAAATTATCGCGCAGGTTGCAGGCCTGTACCGTACACACTGGAGTATCGTCTTGAGGGTAGAAGAAGACCACTACTTTCTTTCCTTTGAAATCGGTAAGGGATACTTTGTTACCGTTTTGATCTTTTCCTTTGAATACCGGTGCTTTCTCACCCACTGTTAAATGCGTAGCCATATCATCTAATAATTAAGGATCGCAAAGATAATCGCAGATTAAGGGATTTGAGATTTGAGGTTTAGAATTTGAAATTGGTTTGAGATCGGGATAGCTTTTTGTATCTTTATCGTCTTCTCTTTCAGAGCAATTTCGGCTCTTCTTATTACACTTTTCTTTACTATTTCTGATTGGATTTCTACCGGCTTTGGGGTGGGATGATACGGGTGAGGTATCGGGTGGGGAGGGGGTGATATACGGGTGAGGTACGGGTGAACCTACAGGACACCCACAGGTTAGTATGACGTTACTGGGAAGAGTCCCTGAAGGAACCATGAAGAAAGAACGGTAAAAGGGAGAAATTTAAGGGAAATATTAGGGGTGTTGGTCCTGTAATAGATTGGGGTTGTCTATAAAAAAAAGCACTCCTTTTACGGGAATGCTTTTTTATTTTAAAGCGGTTGATCTACGGGTTGCGTGCGCTGGGCCCCTTTTCACGTTTGACGTTTGACGTTTCACGTGTAGGAGCTGCTTAGCCTTTATCGAGTCACTTGCCAGCTTTGTGTAGTCACATTACCTGCTTCATCTTCCACAGTTACTTTTAGCTCGTGCTGACCGGCAGGGAACTTTTCGTCAAACTTGTAGCTCCACACCTTACCCTTATCGTTAGTAAAGCGTAGCCATTGGCCATCCACTTCGGCGCGGAAGCTCTTGATCTCATTAAAGTTGTCCTTAGGTGTAAATACCAAACGCGTAGCACGGGAAAGATCGGCCTGTGGCGCATTGATAGTAGGAGGAATGGTATCCAGAAATGCCTGGAACGTACCAAACTGCCGGAACTTGGCTGAAACCCAATCCCCTCGTTGGGGCAAGGCTTTAGCTACGTACGTACGGCTGCCCGATACATTCTTGATCACAATGCGGTCCATGGCTTCACTACTAAGTGGAGAAGTGATCTTTAGCCGCACAGTGATATTGTCGTGCGATGGGATCGAAGGTTGTAAAAACGTATGTAACGGAGAAATAGAGGCACTGCTAGAAGCATAGGTCGCCGTGTTAGCATTATAGGCTACGTTCACGGTATCATATAATGTGTTTTCTGTAGAAAAAACCTCAAAGTCAGTGGCCTCAAATACATTCACCTGTTGCGGGTACCATTTTTCACCTGTAACAGCGGTAGTCCTGGCAAGGCGGGCATCGTACTGCACATCAAAGTTTAGTGTAGAAAGATTTTGTGCAGCATCGCGCACTTCTATGCGTACAGTATGTACTGCTGTATCATTCAGCTGCAGTACACCTTCTGTTGGGGTAACTGTATAGATGTTTGTGATATCGCCCGGCATGCGGCTTAAGTGCTGCAGGTAAGGACCCACTAAAGCTTCGTAACGATAATCTATATGCGCATTCATATAGCGCGTGTCATTATAGCTGATAGTGTCTAGAATAAATTCTGACTGCAATACATTATCTAATAAAATGCGGGCACTATAAATACCATTCGGGTTGGTAGAACCTGTAAAATAATCGACTGCGCCCAAAGCAAAGCTGATTCTATCCGTGCCCACTTTAATGGGAGCTGCTTTTACCAGGTTATAGAGTCCTGTACCTGTTTTGCGCAAGCCAATCAATTGCGGTGACTGGGCATATACACTACGATTGCGGTCATACATACCCAACCGTACCAATGATGGTGGTACTGCGTCGGCAATGGGGAAACCAAACAACAAAGGATTCAAACATTTTTCAGTAGCTGTCTCACGGATCTCAAAATGCACATGTGGCCCTTGAGAGCCACCCGTATTACCACTATAAGCAATAAAATCGCCTTTGGCTAATTTAAACAGAGAGGGAGGAGGCGTTAACTCTACCGCCCAGCTTTGTTGCTTATACTGTTGTTCTTTTACCCATTGCTCAATAGCGGGCGCAAAATCGTTCAGGTGCGCATACAAGGTGGTCAACCCATTGGGGTGATTAATATAGATGGCCCTTCCAAAACCAAAGGGTTCAATCTTAATGCGGGCAATGTAGCCATCGGCAGCAGCGTATACTGGTAAGTTTTCCTTTTGCTGCGTACGTATGTCTAGCCCCATGTGCCAGTGGTTGGTGCGCAACTCTCCAAAGTTGGCTACCAGCTGCATGGGTATATTCAGTGGGTTTCTAAAATAACCCTTTGGATAATTGGCAACCTGGGCCTGTAAGGTAGCCGAAAATAGAAGGCAACCTGCCAAACAGCTTTTCAACATCGTCATCATCGTTTTCATACGTGTGGACCTCATTTTGCGAAGCCTGAAAATTACACTAACAAACGCTATTCCAGCGGAGGTTGGCCTAAGATTAAAAGGATTTTAAGAACTAGGATTAGCGGGATTGTATAAGATTAGGAGGAGAATGGAGATGAATGCTTGATGAAAATCATGATGAATTAATGGTAGAGCTTAAATAAAATGGGGTAAAAAAATAAGTGCCATTTAAGCTGTGGTCAGAAATGCGGCAAATGCTACCCTAAAGCTGAAAAGCAAATTGGAGTTATCGGCAAATGCCAATTTTAAAGCCCTGCTGAATACGGTACGATATTTTATTGCTAATAGATGTAGATAATAATTTTATAACCTAATAAACGTATAATTATGGCACGTAGAGGATTAGGCATCGGCTCATTATTGGTAGCTGGTGCGGCTGCTTATGCTTACTACAAGTATTCTCAAATGAGCGAACAACAAAGAAAGGATATGGTCAGTAACTGGAAAGAGAAAGGACAAAAATTGTACGACGAGTATGTTCCAGACAACATTAAAAATATGGTAGCTAAAAAGCAGGGAGCCGGTAACGGACATCCGCATGCAAGTGTATAAGCTTAATGTTTCAAATATAGATGAAGGCCCTGCTTAGCAGGGCTTTTTTGTTTGAGAAGTTGAAGGCGTTAGTGGGCTAGTTAAAAATAAAGCACAGGTATTAACGAATTTCTCTACATAAAACAATTTCAATTCATTTACATTTGCACCCCGGGCATCGTCCCGGTTTTTTTGTATCTACTAATTCGAGTTTACGGGTTTATAAGTTTGCAAGTTTGCAAGTTCACCATGAGAAAAAACGGAAAGCCCGTGAACAGTAAACTTACTATTCAATGCCAAAAGACGCATCTATCAAATCAGTTCTCATTATTGGTTCCGGTCCTATTATTATTGGTCAAGCTGCCGAATTTGATTATTCCGGTACGCAGGCTGCCCGCAGTTTACGGGAAGAAGGTGTAAAAGTGATTTTGATCAACAGCAATCCCGCTACGATCATGACCGACCCAATGATGGCGGACCGTGTGTACCTCCTGCCATTGACCGTTGAGAGCATAGAGCAGATCTTGGAAGAAAACCAGATCGATGCCGTGCTGCCTACCATGGGTGGTCAAACAGCCTTGAACCTGGCTAAAGAAGCCGAGGATCTGGGTATATGGGAGAAGTATGGTATACGCCTGGTAGGTGTAGATATTAAAGCAATTGATAAAGCGGAAGACCGTGAGAAATTCCGCCAGTGGATGATTGAGCTGGGTGTACCTGTAGCGCCGGCCCGTACCGCTAACTCCTTCCTGGAAGGAAAGGAATTTGCACAGGAAATCGGCTTCCCGCTGGTCATTCGTCCTTCATTTACCCTGGGTGGTACAGGTGGTGGTTTTGTACACGGACCAGAAGATCTGGATGAAGCTTTGCAGCGTGGTTTACAGGCCTCTCCAATTCATGAGGTGCTGGTAGAAAAAGCAGTACTGGGTTGGAAAGAGTATGAGCTGGAGTTGTTGCGCGATGCAAATGACAACGTAGTTATCATCTGTACAGTAGAGAACTTTGACCCAATGGGGGTGCATACCGGCGACTCTATTACAGTAGCGCCAGCTATGACACTGAGCGATACTGCGTTTCAGCTGATGCGTAATACCGCTATTAAAATGATGCGCGACCTGGGCAACTTTGCCGGTGGTTGTAACGTGCAGTTCTCTTTAAATCCTGATACTGAAGAGATCATTGCCATTGAGATCAACCCTCGTGTGAGCCGTTCTTCAGCCTTAGCTTCTAAAGCAACTGGTTATCCAATTGCCAAGATTGCTGCTAAGCTGGCTATTGGTTATACACTCGATGAATTAAAGAACCCTATTGTACAAACTACCTCTGCCTACTTTGAGCCTGCGCTGGATTACGTAATTGTAAAAATCCCTCGCTGGAACTTTGATAAGTTCAAAGGTGCTAACGATACACTAGGCTTGCAAATGAAGAGCGTAGGTGAGGTAATGGCCATTGGCCGCAGCTTCACAGAAGCGGTACAAAAAGCTTGTCAGAGTTTAGAAAACAACGCTGTTGGTTTGGGTTATTATGGAAAGAGCCAAATGCATGCAGAAGCGTTGTTGGAATATATTAAAACACCGAAATGGGATCGCATCTTCCGTATTAAGGATGCACTTATGTTAGGTGTGAGTGTCAATACCATTGCAAAAGCTACTGGTATTGACCGTTGGTTTATCTATGAGATCCAAAAGCTCTGCAACATTGAAAAAGAGCTGGATAAATACTACCTGGGTGATGTACCTGCTGAGTTGCTGAAAGAAGCAAAAGTGCATGGCTTCAGCGATGAGCAGATTGCCCGCATCATTACAGATGGTGATGAGGAAGAAGTATATGAAAAGCGCAAGGCTTTGGGTATTACCCGCGTATATAAAATGGTAGATACGTGTAGTGCTGAGTTTGAAGCTCAGACACCCTACTTCTATAGCACTTTTGAGGAAGGACATAGCAATGAATCAAAAGTTACAGACAAGAAGAAAGTCATAGTATTAGGCTCTGGTCCTAATAGAATTGGTCAAGGGATTGAGTTTGACTACTGCTGTGTACATGGCTTACTGGCTATTAAAGAGTGTGGTTATGAAGCTATCATGATCAACTGTAACCCAGAGACCGTGTCTACTGATTTTGACATGGCTGACAAGCTCTACTTTGAGCCTGTATTTTGGGAGCATCTGTGGGAGATCATTGAACTGGAGAAGCCTGAAGGTGTTATTGTACAGTTAGGTGGCCAAACAGCCCTGAAACTGGCGGAGCGCCTGCATGAAAAGGGTATTAAGATCATGGGGACCTCTTTTGACAGCATGGACATTGCTGAAGATAGAGGCCGTTTCTCTGACCTGTTGAAAGAACTGAATATTCCTTACCCTGCTTATGGTACAGCCTATAATGTAGATGATGCAATAGAGGTAGCCAACAAAGTAGGCTATCCTGTACTGGTGCGCCCAAGCTATGTATTGGGTGGTCAGCGCATGCGGATTGTGATCAACGACGAAGAGGTAGAAAAGGCAGTGATCAGCCTGTTGAAACATATTCCGGGTAACAAGATCCTTATTGATCACTTCCTGGATCGCTGCCAAGAGGCCGAGATCGATGGCATCTTTGACGGTGAGAACTTCCACGTAATGGGTGTAATGGAGCATATTGAGCCTGCCGGTATACACAGTGGCGACAGTAACGCTGTATTGCCAGCCTTTAACCTGCCGCCTATGACCGTTACAACCATGGAATACTACGCTGAGAAGATTGCTCGCGCCTTGAATATCAAGGGTTTGATCAATATTCAGTTTGCTATTAAAGATGGTAAAGTATATGTAATTGAAGCGAATCCAAGAGCTTCCCGCACTACGCCATTCATAGCCAAAGCGTATGGCATTCCTTATCTGAACATTGCTACTAAAGTAATGTTGGGTGTAAACAAACTGACCGACTTCAAATTTGAGAAAAAGCTTGACGGCTTTGCCATTAAAGAGCCTGTGTTCTCATTCAATAAATTCCCGAATGTTAATAAAGAACTGGGCCCTGAAATGAAGTCGACCGGTGAGGCTATCCGCTTTATCAAAGATCTGCGTGATCCTTACTTCCGTCAATTGTATAAGGACAGAAGCATGTATTTGAGCAAGTAGTCTGAACCGGGATTTGGGTAGATGAAAGGATTAGGAAGAGAAGAAAGAAGGGAGGATACGCTCAATAATCTATAATGGGTAATGAATAATAAAGAGCTATCAAATATCATCAGCCAGCTAAAGGACGCCTATGAAGGCGATCCTTGGTTTGGCAGGGCGGTGTTGAATATACTGGCAGAGGTAGATGAACGTATTGTTTTTGAAAAGCCGGGTGGACAGCATAGTATAGTAGAACTGCTGTGGCATATGATCACTTGGCGGGAGTTTACCATAGATCGGTTACAGCACTCTCCACAGATGACCTTGGCTTATTTTGAAGAAATGGACTGGCGCGAGCTGGATCATTCGGATAGGACACTCTGGAAGCAAGGTCTGGAACGTTTACAAGAGACCCAGGCGCAGCTTCTAGCCCTATTAAAAGATTGTACAGATGAGTTGCTGGATCAGGACGTAAGAGAGCGAAATTATCCGTTTAGGAAGCTCTTATACGGCATTATCCAGCACGATATCTACCACTTGGGGCAGGTTGCCTATATTCAAAAATTGCTGAAAGCAACCGCTTAAAACCTGAAGAAATAAGCTTTTATATTGTTGAGCTGATTAAATGTGAAAAGGCTGGAACGTAGTTCCAGCCTTTGTTTTATAGGGATAATATTTTAAAATTCGTTTTAATAGTAGAGTCGCAAAAACAAAAAAGGCCTGCCCTAAAAAGAGCCGGCCGTTGCTAACCTATGAAAAACACCAAGCTCAAATATAGAAGAAATTGTGATTCCCAACAACTTGGCATTCTTTTTTAGGGCAACAGGCCACCTCCACGGCGTCCGGGAGCCTTGTCAAATTTGTTTTGCATGCGGTCTTGGCGTAGACGTTTTAGCTCTTCAACAAAATCGTGCTCATAATTAAAAACATCATTACTACGCTTTTCACCCATAATAGGCTTAAACTGATCGCGGTAACGAAGTCTTAGATCAACGATCTTTTGTTGCAATACCAGGCGATCGCCACGGTATTGTTGGTTGGTTTGTCTCAGTTCCTTGAAATAGTTCAAGAAAACCGGAGAAAAACGCTCGGCTTCAGACTTGCTTAAATTCAGTCGTTTTTGGATATACTCGTTCATCCGCTCCTGAATGCGATCACCAGGTTGTTCTGCATCCTGGGCAAACACAGCAGTTGTGAATGTCAAGAAAAATCCAAGTATGTATAAAATACGTTTCATAAGTAATACGATTTCCCAAGGGTTAGCTTAATTAATAATAGATAATTCTTCGTCGTCTGTTGGTATCTGGGCTAAAAATGCGTCTATCTCTTTTACCGACACATCAGTCAGCATCTTGCTAACCTCAGCAGAGTTTGTTTTGGCTATCTGTTCTGTTGATGTAGCGTCTGTAGACTCAATAAACGAATCCAGATCTTTATTGCTGATGTTTTTCAGCTTGCTGGCAATCCAGGCTTCAGGAGACGAGGACGGATTAATGCTACTGGGGCGGCTGTTGTAGTAAACCAAGCCACTGATTGCGATGACACCGGCTACTAAAGCGGCGGCAGCCACCCTCATCCAGCGGGTACGGTTAAAAGAAACAACTTTTGCTTGCTTCGGAGCTACTTTAGACAATACCTGTGCGGGTAAGTTGTCAAAATAACCCATTGGTATGTCATAGGGGTTTGTTTTCGGATGCTCTGCTAAAATAGCAGGTAATTCATCTTCCTGAATCAAAGTCGGAACATCACCTGATAGGGTTGAGAAATAGTTGGAAGGTAGATCGTACGGCATCTTTTTGGAAAGACCAGCCAGTAAGGGCGATAAAGAGGCCAGCTCATCTGCCGCTGAATCCACTGCTTCCTCTTGTTTTAGCCTCATAAGTACGGATGCGGCAAAGTTTTCAAAATAACCTTGAGGCACGCTAAAAACGGGCTCCTTTACGTGTGAGGGTAGGGTACTGTTAAGTTCCCTCAATTCATCGTGTATGTACTTACGGCTGCTCATTTTCAAGATTTAAGACGAAAAAAGAGAGATAAGGTTTAATGATTCTTTATATATTCTTCAATTTTTTTTACGGCATGGTGGTAACTGGCTTTAAGCGCTCCTTCACTGGTTTCCAGCACCTTGCTCATCTCTTCATAAGGCATTTCATCGTAGTAACGCAGGGTAAATACAAGACGTTGCTTTTCAGGGAGTTGTTGAATAGCCAATTGGAGCTTCCATTCCAATTTGTTAGCATCAAAGCTCTGATCGGCCTTTACTTTGTTTTCCAGCCCGCTTTCCACATCACTAAGGCTTATAGCTCCGCGTTTTTTGGCGTTGTCTAAAAAGGTCAGGGATTCATTGGTAGCAATACGATAGAGCCAGGTATACAGCTGCGATTCTTCCTTGAAATTCTCCAGACCTCGCCATACCCTTATAAAGACATTTTGTAGTACATCATTGGCGTCATCGTGGTCTACCACCAGCCGGCGAATGTGCCAGTACAAGCGCTCTTGGTATTTTTTTATGATCGCTGTATAGGCGGCTTCTTTGGTGGTTGGCTCCCGAAAACGTATTAAGAGTTCGGCATCATCTAGTCCTGTCAAAGCCATTCGTGTTTGTTTAATTAAGAAGTAAAGATACTTGGTAAGCTACAAAGAATCGTGCCTTGATGAGCTTTACCAAACCGTTAAAAACAATAATAGCCTCCTTAGAGGCTATTATTACGATAAGTTGAAAAGAGAATAGTTTGACCTATTATCCGTTTTTACGGGCAATTACCTTTTCAGCGGCTGCAATGATATCAGGAACATCCAGACCGTATTTTTTTAACAATTGGTCTGGTGTACCGCTTTCACCAAAAGTGTCTTTAGTGCCAACAAATTCAATTGGTACAGGGAAATTACGGGAAGCTACCTGGGCAATGGCATCGCCTAGGCCACCGATAATATTGTGCTCTTCTACAGTAACCGCGCAACGGGTTTTGCGTAGGGAGTTTATTACAGCCTCATCATCTAAGGGTTTGATAGTGTGAATGTTGATCACTTCTACACTCAGACCTTTCTCTTCTAATGCTACACCGGCTTGAATGGCATTCCATACCATGTGACCGCAGGCAAACAGCGTTACATCGGTACCTTCAGAGAAATATTGTGCTTTCCCAATTACAAAGTCTTCGGGCTTGCTAAAGATGGGCCAGGCCGGGCGACCAAAGCGCAGGTATACAGGACCATGGAATTCGGCAATAGCCATGGTAGCAGCCTTGGTTTGGTTGTAGTCACAAGGTACAATCACGGTCATGTGAGGCAGCATTTTCATCAGTCCTATATCTTCCAGGATCTGGTGAGTAGCGCCATCTTCACCCAAGGTTAAACCTGCGTGCGAAGCGCAGATCTTTACATTTTTACCGCTATAAGCCACACTCTGACGTATCTGGTCGTAAACGCGGCCAGTAGAGAAGTTGGCAAATGTGGTAGTGAAGGGAATCTTGCCGCCAATGGTCAGTCCTGCTGCAATACCAATCATATTGGCTTCAGCAATACCGCATTGGATAAAGCGCTCTGGAAACTCTTTAATAAATTGATTCAGCTTTAAGGAGCCTGCCAGGTCGGCGGTCAGGGCTACTACATCGCTATTCTTACGGGCTGCTTCTACGATACCGTCGCCAAAGCCGCTACGGGTATCTTTTTTTCCGGTGGATTGAATATCTTTCAGCATACGCTTTATTGTGCCGCAAAAGTAATTCTCTCACAAATAAGATAAAAAAGATAAATAATAAGCGGTTGTTTAAAATCCCAAGTGTTTGAATACTATAGTTTTAAACGAACTCCTGTGGGGTGATTTTCTCATATTATTAAACTGATTACAACTTAACCAAGTATGTTCACACAAACTAGTGTTGTGAAGTAACATTGGTAATTAGCCTATTGCGGAGGACAATAGCTTAGTAGCTCGGAAGCAGCCGCCAGCAATTGCTCAAAACGGATAGGCTTGGTAATAAAAGCTGCTCCTTTACTTTGAAAAAAAAGCTTATCCATAGCGGAGGAGGAAGTGGAGAAAACAACAACGGGTAATTTTGAAAAGGTAGGGTCGGCTTGTAAGCGTACAAAGGTTTGTTTGCCATCCAGTTTAGGCATATTGATATCCATTACAATGAGGCAGGGCAGTTGTTGTGCTGCATGCATTTCCTGAAGAATAGAAATGCCATGTAGGCCATCAAAGGCTTTAATGATCAGGCATTGGGGATCAACCTGTTGTACAGCTTCAGTAAGAAGTTGTAGATCGTCTGCATCATCGTCAATACACAAAATTGTTCTCGGCTTATTTAACACTTGGGCCATAGTCACAGGGGCAATTCTTTTAAGCTAATAAATAAATGAACAGTTTCTCAGACTGGGCAGTACAACTCTTTTTCTCGGAAGCAGAAGAATGGATGGTAAAGGTAGATAGATATAGACCGGCCTATTATTTATATCGGTGAGGAGGAGCAAACTATCGGTGAGGCGTAATAGAAAAGGGGGCGAAGTGTTTTCTATTGTAGAACTGTGTGAAGATTTTTAAATAAAAGCCATTTAAAGCAGAGTGTTGACAAATAAATACTTTAATTAGATCGTAGAAATACGGTTGTTATTTTAGTAAAAAAGAATCATTTTGCAGGATTCAACACTACCTAAAACCGAACCTTATGAGTACAGAATTTTTACAGGCTACTAATCTCATTCCCCTGTCCAAAGCCAAAAAGCTCAAGGATAATTTTAAACTGAAAAAAAAGGACTTAATTAATCCTAAGATCTCTGTTAAAGATGTAATCCCTGATTCCGAAACCTTTAATCGATCTGCTATTGACAAGTTGTTGGCCTTGCCTGGTTGCGTAGGTATTCGCATCTATACAGGTATGGATGATGAGGATAAACTCCATTCCATTCTTGTGGGTGTAAATGATAAAGGAGAAGATCTAATTATTCCAAGTACTACTGCCAGTTTAGCTGGTGAAGAAGGAGAAGTCGTGGAGGATGCTGTTCGCTGTCCGCCCAATTGCCCTCCTTCAACAAATCCTTAGTTGGCGCATAACTAGCTAATATGAACTTCTACATCAGTGCTTTACTAAGCGCTACAATTTTAATAGCTGGCATAATTGGTGGTGTACGCTTCAATCGTGTACACCATACCTATTATCCTTTATTGTATTTTTTTTGGTTTGCCGGATTTAATGAGTTGTTGAGCACAGGATTGGCAATCAATCATGTGAATACAATATTAAATGGGAACGTTTATGTACTATTAGAATCCTTCCTTATTACATGGTACTTTAAAAAAACAGGCATCTTTAAAAAGCCTGTGTTGTTTTATTGCATACTAACTGCATTTGGTGTGTTTTGGGTTTTGGAAAATTTTATTTTCAGTACGATACATCAGATGGCTATTTACTATCGTATTTTTTACTCCTTTGTTATTGTACTAATGAGTATTCATGCCATCAACCAGTTAATTACAACTAGCCGTGGTTTATTACTTAAAAACTCGTCATTTTTAGTTTGTATTGGATTTATTGCCTTTTACACTTATAAAGTTATAATTGAGGCCTTTTTCCTTTATGGGCTTTCATCAATTCGATTTCAAATAGTTGTTTTCGATATTTTAGTTTACATCAATCTAGTTGTTAACTTCATTTATGCATTAGCTGCTTTATGGATGCCCAAGAGACAAGCCTTTACACTGCCATCGTAATAGCCAGTATTATCATTGGTGTGATTATTATTTATTTCGTTGTTTCTATTATTAGTCAACAACGTAAAAACTTAGCCTTACATAAACAAAACATCCTAACTGAAATTACGGCTCTTGAAAAAGAACGGGCTCGCATAGCCGCTGATCTACATGATGAATTAGGGCCACTATTGTCGGCAGTAAAAATGAAGATCAACAGTTTTGAATTGGCTGATGAGGATGATCAGGTGGAGATCGCTAAAACCAACCAGCATATTGACTCCATGGTTAAGCGGGTGCGCGAAATATCGTTTGACCTGATGCCAAGCGCCTTGTTACGTAAGGGCCTTATTGTGGCCATTAAGGAGTTTGCCGATTACATTATGAAGAGCCATGCTTTGCATGTGGAAGTCCGCGCAACAGATTCCTTGAGTCTAGCCGAGCAAAAAGCGGTTAACCTGTACCGTATTATTCAAGAGGTGATCCATAATACGTTAAAACACGCCAAGGCTAGCCACCTTTCCATTGAGCTACATACTGAAAAAAATAAGCTAGTGTTGAAAACACAAGATGATGGCGTTGGCTTTAACCCCGATGCCCTAGGTGCCAATACCGGCCTTGGTTTACGCAGTCTGTTGAGCCGTACCGAGATCATGAATGGCACTATGTATTTAGATTCTAAAATTGGAGATGGAACATCCTTTACATTTGAAATACCATTAGCATGACCCCCACACAAAACCCTATTCGCATATTACTGGCTGATGATCATGAGATATTCAGAGATGGATTTCGAGTAATGCTGAAGAAGCAAAAAGAGTTTCAGCTGATTGCTGAAGCCGGTAATGGAAAAGAACTGATAGAAACGGCCCTGCAATGCCAGCCCGACGTAATCGTTACCGATATCAAGATGCCCGAGATGGATGGTATTGAGGCAACTAAAAAGCTACAGGCCATACTGCCACAAACAAACGTTATTGCACTCTCTATGTTTGAAGATGAGCACCTGATCGTAGATATGTTAGAGGCAGGGGCTAAAGGGTATTTATTAAAAAATGCCAATAAAGAAGAGGTATTTGAAGCCCTTAAAACAGTAGCAGATAACGGTACTTATTATTGCAATCATACTACACAGAAACTAGCTCAGCTGATTGCAAATAGTGACTACAAACCTGAAAAGAAGTCCGAGAAAATAGTCTTTACAGAGAGAGAGCTGGATGTGATCAAATTGATTTGTCAGCAATATGTATCAAAAGAAATTGCTGATAAACTGGGTTTAAGCCCGCGCACCGTTGAGTCGCACCGTGTCAAGATCATGGAAAAGATGGATGTGAAAAATACGGCTGGTATTGTTATTTATGCGATACGCGATGGTATTTTTACTATTTAAGCCCCTAGGTGTCTCGTAATAGCGTTTTGATGAAACACTGACCTGTATTGTATGGCAGGCGCTTCATATTTTTTCTCTTTTAATATTTTTTTCCCAGATTTGAATGATACATCCGTATAAATACGGTTGATTACCTTTTGCTTTCTACTTAATATAGCATTCTGTTTTAGTTAGTCCAATAGCTGTTGAAAAGCCCTTAATCAAATTACCTGCACATGAACACACAAATAGAAGCCACTCCATGTCTGGCTTTACAGGAAGGAATTGTAGGCTGTATAGTAGGTGCAATATATTCTAACGGGCATCCGGTAGCAGAAGACTATGATCGAATGTTGGATGCGCTAGCTGGCAGAGAACTTTTTTTGGAAACAGATATTCTCAAACTGATAAAAAGCCAGGCAGGCTTGCGGTATATATTAGACGAAGATGATTTTTTAAAGTCCTGCTGTGAAAAAATAACAGAAGAGTGGAAGCGGGCTGTTTTTACGATGGTTTGCCACCTTCTGATTGATGGAGGGTTTTCCATTGCTTCCGTATCTTATTTAAAAGCATTGAAGAAACAATTGAATCTTGCCAACGTAAAAGATATTGTTGAGGTTTTAAAGGAATTACATAAAGATCGCATTACGGAATTGCTTTTTTCGGTTTAGCAGCATCCGTATAAATACGGTTGTTTGGTTTAAAGAAAGCGCTTAACTATGCCCTGAAAATAGTAGTACAGATCTTAAGCAACAATCTCGAATACCAAAACTAACTGTACTCTTATACAAAAAGCCAAGTGCATCTGCACTTGGCTTTCTTATTATGAGGCTTACATTTCTAAATTAATTGAGCTGAGACGGTGTAGAGGTAAATAACTTTTCGTCGTCTTTTAGTTTTACTTCCCATTTCCAGGCGGTACTCATCATTTCATCTAATGAGCGTTGTGGATTCCAGCCCAGTTGAGTTTTTGCTTTGTCGTTATTGGCATAAATAGCTACTACGTCGCCTGGGCGGCGAGGTCCTATTTCATAATTCAATTTCTGACCACTTACTTTTTCAAAGGCTTTAATAGCTTCCAGTACGGTTACGCCATTCCCTGTTCCCAGGTTAAAGATCTCGCACCCCTCTGTATTACGCTGTTCCTGCAGGTATTTGATAGATAGCGTATGTGCGTGGGCTATATCCATTACATGTATGTAATCGCGTACGCAGCTGCCATCACGGGTAGGGTAGTCGTCGCCAAATACGGTTAATTTAGGAAGCTTACCTATTGCTGTTTGTGTAATAGCAGGCACAAGGTTTTGCGGCTTACCTATAGGAAGCTCTCCAATAAGAGCAGAAGGATGGGCGCCTACAGGGTTGAAGTAGCGCAATAAAATACACTGTGTGGTACTTGTTTTCTGGAAATCGGTAACAATGCGTTCGCCCATTTGTTTGGTGGCGCCATAGGGCGACTCTGCCGGCTTCTGTGGCGTAGCCTCAGTTACCATTTGCTCATCCGGGTTACCATAAACGGTACAAGAGGAAGAGAAAACAAACCACTTGGTATTAAACTCTTGTACACACTTGAGCAAGTTGGTCAAGGATAGCAAGTTGTTTTCATAATACATTAAAGGTTGCTCTACTGATTCGCCAACCGCTTTATAGGCAGCAAAATGAATGATCCCGTCTATATCTTCATTTTCTTGAAAAATGGCGAAGGTGTCATCATAATTACAAAGGTCAACTTTGTAATTCTTTATCGGTTTGCCTGTGATTTTTTCTACCCCTTTAAGTATAGCTGCGTTTGACCGAACGTTGTTGTCAACACAGATCACCTCATATCCATTGTCAACTAAATCGACTAATGTGTGCGAGCCAATGTACCCGCAGCCTCCTGTAACTAATATTTTTGCCATGCTCGTAGGATTAAGTTTAACAAAACTCGGAAATTCTCCCCAGTTTAAAGGTGCTACTTAAGGGTTATCCATAAAAAAACACAGCTGTTAAGCTGTGTTTTTTGGGGGGGGCAATTTATTTTAAATAAAAAGTTTAGCTATAAAGTAAACAAGGGCGGCCAATAATGCACTGACCGGTATGGTTAGTATCCAGGCCCATAATAGGTTAATGGTAACACCCCAGCGTACGGCTGATAGGCGCTTTGTGGCACCTACACCAATAATAGAACCTGTAATGGTATGAGTGGTACTAACTGGAATTTTGAGTGCCTCAGTAACAAACAGCGTAATAGCACCTGCTGTTTCAGCAGCAACCCCTTCAAAAGGCGTAACCTTGGTAATGCGTGTACCCATGGTTTTAATGATCTTCCAACCACCACTCATAGTTCCCAAGCCGATGGCTGTATAACAGGCCAGTGGCACCCAGGTTGGCATTTCATGGAAACTGGCAATGTCGCCATTGGCAATAAGCGCTGCCGTAATAATACCCATTACTTTTTGGGCATCGTTACCACCGTGACCAATACTAAAGGCGGCTGATGACACCAGCTGCAAGCGTTTGAACCAGTCGGTTGATTTAGTGGCGTTCAAGGTGTTCAACCAAAACGTAAAAATGGCCAGGCATATTAAGATTAGTGAAAGCAGGATCCATTTGAAATTGGAAGAGAAAAACACCACTTTCCAGAAATAAGACTCATAGTGAGACTTTAGCTTGGCTGGGTCGGTTTCCAGATGCGTATACAGGAAGTAGAGTACGCCCCCAATGATCAATAGGGAAACTAGTTTGGGCATCAATCCTTTCCGGAAAGAGAAAATAAACCAGAGCGAAATAATAAAGGCGATGATCATACCTACTACCGGGGCCAGGATAATAAAGCTGGCAGTACGGATAATAGGGGCGGAGTTTACAGCGTCCCAACCACCTGCAGCTATACCAGCGCCGGCAAAACCACCGATCAGGGTGTGGGAAGATGAAGACGGAATACCAAACCACCACGTTAATAGGTTCCAGGCTATGGCAGCTATCAAACCGGAAAATACAACGGTCAGCATGCCTACCTTATCTACGGCATCAGGCTTTACGGTTTTGGCAACCGTATCTGCCACCCCGTGATCTTTAAAAATAAAGAAGGCGGCAAAGTTGAAAACCGCTGCCCAAATTACAGCTTGAAAGGGTGTTAACACCTTTGTGGAAACAACTGTTGCTATAGAGTTGGCCGCATCGTGAAAGCCGTTGATATAATCAAATATTAACGCCAGTGCTATAATGACAATAAGAAAACTCATAATTGTGAATTGAAGAATAAGCTATCGTACAGGTGGTACGCGCTTATATAAGCTGTCAACTGTTATAGGGTTTAAGAGTACTTGACAATAATAGATTCAATAACATTGGCAGCGTCTTCGCACTTATCTGTTACATCTTCTAATACCTGGTAGATCTCACGTTTCTTGATAATTTCTTTAGCATCAGGTTCCATACTGAACAGGCGCTCAATAAACATATCGCTGATATCATCTGCCTGGTTTTCAATGCTGTTAATTTTTACCAAAGCATCTGTGATCTGACGGATGTTTTTCATGTTGCGTAATTCCGAAACAGCCTGCTGTACCGCCTTGGTACTTTGGATCACCAGTTCAGATAGACGTTGAATGCCATCGTCTGTTGGGTTGATGTGGTAGAGTTTAATTTTCTTGGCTGAGGCATAAATGTAATCTGCAATATCATCTAAAGCGCTAGCCAGTAAGTGTATGTCTTCGCGGTCAAAAGGTGTAATGAAATTGCGACCTAGCTCAGTAAATATGCGATGTGTTAGCTCGTCATTAGCGTGTTCCAGATCTTCAATTGGCTTGATTAATGTAGACCTTTTTTGGTAGTCTGTCTCTGCAACCAGGGCAGCTAATTTTTCAGCCATAAGTGCGCCGTTGTTCGCTACCTCTTCAAATAAACCGTAAAACACCTTGTCTTTTGGACTGAAAAACTTGGTCAATGAAAATGCCATATACTAGATTTTAAATCGTATGCGAAATTAAACTCTTCTGCATGCGATGATTTTGTTTACAGAGAATTAATATTAAATTAATATTGCCTCTGGTTTTTCAAGGTAATATTGCCCGCCTTTTCTTAATCTACTTCAATTTTACAGGGCTATGTTGAGCAACAACCATAATCAGACCAAGGTTAATCGTGTTTTTGGAAAACTGACTTGTTGGCTACTCTTTTTCCTGATTTTCAAAGCAGATGTTTTTGCTCAACGCTACCTATCCGATTACGATTCTACCTTATTTATAAAAGATACCTTACGGCCTTTAGCCAAGCGATTCAATAATATTAGTTTCAGTGGTTACATACAGCCGCAGTTTCAAGTAGCTCAGAAAAAAGGTACACAAACGTATGAGGGTGGCAACTTTCAGGAATTTGCTGATAGCCGGTTTATGTTACGCCGGGCCCGGGTAAAGCTTGATTATGCTATGCCAGGTAAGCAGGGTGACTTTCCTGCCGCTTTGTTTACGTTTCAAATTGAGGCCACGGAGCGAGACGTAAATATCAGGGACGTATTTGTTAGAGTCTATGAGCCTACCAAACACAATGCTTCATTAACGGCTGGTTTGTTTGCCCGCCCATTTGGTTATGAAGTGAACTTATCTTCCTCTTACCGCGAAACGCCAGAAAGAGGGCGCATGTCGCAAATACTAATGCCGAGCGAGCGCGACTTGGGTGCTATGGTATCTTATGAATCGCAAAAGCCAGAACGTAAGCAGTTTCAGGTAAAATATGATATCGGTTTGTTTAACGGACAGGGGAAATCGGGGCCGGCAGAGTTTGATTCTTATAAAGATTTGATCAGCCGTCTTACTATAAAGCCAGTTACTTTTTCAAAGCATTATACAATAAGCGGCGGCTTGTCATTTTTGCACGGTGGTTGGGTACAGACCACTAAATACCGTTATGAAATGGGTTTCAAGGATGGCTCTGACATGTTCTTAATCGATTCAAATACGGAAAATTTAGGAGGAAAGGCTCCCTGCGAATATTATGGCGCAGATATGCAACTGGCGTATAAACATGCCTGGGGTAAAACCGAAATACGCGGTGAATATTGGGCAGGTAAACAGCCTGGTACAGCTACTACCACCGTAAATCCTGGAACAGTGCCTACAGGACCTACCTATATCCGCCACTTTGATGGAGCCTTCTTTTACTTTTTGCAAAATATAATAAACGAAAAGTGGGAGATCATGGCCAAATACGACTGGTACGATCCTAATACTGATGTGGCTGGAAACTCTATTGGCAAGGCCGGTACCAATATGACGGCAGCCGATGTACGTTACGATACATGGGGCTTTGGCGCAACACACTATTTCAATGCCAACCTTAAAGTATTAGCCTATTATAGCCTGGCAAAAAATGAAACCACACAACTAGCCGGCTTTACTGACGATATAAAGGATAACGTGTTTACGTTCCGTATACAAATGCGCTTCTAATAAACAGTGAACATTTAAAAACAGGGTTAGTAACATTGCGGTAACATTAGGTTTACCTTTCCTTAATATTCGCGTAACATACCAGTAATATCTCAACTGTTCTTTTGCTAAAACTTTAGAACGAGATTATGTTCCGCTGTATTCTATCCCTGTTCATCTTACTACTATCCTTTACTTCTTCCTTTGCTCAAAATGTGAAATTGAGTGGTAAGGTTAGTAATGATAAGAATGAGCCTTTACCAGGTGTATCTATTAAAGCTACAACTGGCCCAGGTACTACTTCAGATGTTAATGGAAACTTCACATTAAGCTTAACTATTGGTCAGAAATATGAGCTAACGCTATCGGCTGTAGGCTATGCTACAAAAACAGTTAGTGATGTAGAAGTGGTAGCTGGACAAGTAAACGAGTTAAACATTACACTAGCTGTTGCTGCTAAAGACCTTGGTGGTGTAACTGTTACGGCCCAGGCCAGTAGTGCGCGTAAAGAAAACGTGGCTTCACTGATTCAATTCCAGAAGAATACGAATACAGTTGCTTCTGTTATTTCGGCTGAAAGCATTCGCCGTTCTCCAGATAGAAATACTGGTGAAGTATTAAAGCGTACACCTGGTGCTTCTATTCAGGATGGCCGCTTCCTTGTGGTTCGTGGATTGGCTGACCGCTATAACCAAGCCATGTTAAACGGCATCTTGTTAACCAGCACAGAGCCCGATCGTAAAACTTTCTCTTTTGATTTGATTCCTGCGCCGATGATTGATAATATTATTATCAATAAGGCCTTTGTACCCGAGTATCCTGGCGAATGGGCTGGTGGCTTGATCCAGGTAAATACAAAAGATATTCCTACCAGGAACTTCTTTAACATCCAGGTAGGTACTGGTTTTAATTCACAAACCATTGGTAAAAGCTTTTATAAAGACAGGGGTGGAGATTTTGATTGGCTGGGTATTGATGATGGCACTCGTGCACTGCCTAATACTTATACTACAAAGTCTGGTTTTGATGCATTGACACCTGCAGAAAAAACAGCTATTGGTAAACAACTGCGTACTGACTGGACGCCTCTTAAAACCACAGCGCCTTTAAACGTATCATTACAAACAAACGCAGGCTTTACTACCAACATCTTTAATAAGAAGCTGGGTGGTACATTCGGTTTACTATACAACAAAAGCAATCGCTACCA
This sequence comes from Flavisolibacter tropicus, assembly GCF_001644645.1. Lineage (NCBI taxonomy): Bacteria > Pseudomonadati > Bacteroidota > Chitinophagia > Chitinophagales > Chitinophagaceae > Flavisolibacter > Flavisolibacter tropicus. The sequence goes on from NZ_CP011390.1 coordinate 4,448,641, forward strand.
GCAACTATTGAACCGTTCTAATAACCTGGCGAATGGTGTATTTAGTATTAACTCCAGCTACGACGATGCTAAATACATTCAGGATGTAACCCTAGGTGCTTTAGGTAGCTTGAGCTTACAGCTGAATCCGTTAAACCGCATTTCGGTACGTACGTTAGTAAACTTAAATAACCCCAACTCAGTTACTCAGCGTGAAGGTTATGACGTTAACCGTGCTGAAGATCTAACAGGTTCAGAATTTACCTTTAAGCAAAACACCTTCTTTACTGTTCAGGCTACAGGCGATCACAATCCAATGACCAACCTGAAATTAAAATGGTATGGATCATTTAATATCCTGGACTCTTATATTCCTGATCAGCGTCGTATTGTTTATTCAAGACCTACAGGTTCATCAGATCCTTATTTACTGCTGATCTCTAATTCACTCTCTCAACAGAGTGGTAGCCGTATCTTCCAAAACCTGAGCGATTATATTTATACCGCTGGTGGAGATGCTGCTTATAACTTTAATCTGTTTGATAAAAAGCAAACTGTAAAAGGCGGTTATATGCTGCAGATCAAGGACCGTTTGTATGATGGTAAGTTCTTTGCCAATTACCTGCCTACTGATAATAAAACATTACGCCTGTTGCCAGCTGATCAAGTTTTTGCTGCTGAGAACTTTGGCGGTGGTACAGGTAATAAGTTTGGCTTTGATGCCATCAAGAATAAGGCGTTCCGTTATATGGCTAATACCATCCTGAATGCCGGCTATATCCAGTTCGATAATCAACTGTCTAATGCATTCAGAGTTGTTTGGGGTGTAAGAGCAGAACACTACGATCAACTGGTAGGTAGTGTGAAAGCTTCAGATCCTCGTCATACTTATTCTAAAGTAATAGACTTCCTTCCTGGTTTAAATGCTACCTATAAGTTGAATAACAAAACCAATATTCGCTTATCAGGTTCTCAAACCGTTATTCGCCCAGAGCTGCGCGAATTGGCTTCTCTGAATATTTATGACTTTGAATTAAACGCTTCTGTACAAGGTTATCCTGAACTAAAGCGTACAAAGATCACCAATGCTGATTTACGTTATGAACTTTATCCAAGAGCAGGAGAGACGTTTAGCGCCGGTGTATTTTATAAATACTTCAGCGACCCTATTGAACAACTGTTTGATGAAGCTGCTGGAGGTGCCAGTACCTTTACGTTCCGTAACACAGAAAAAGCTACTTCTTATGGCGTAGAAATGGAATTACGCAAGCGCCTGGATTTTGTAAACGCGCTGAAAAATTTCACTTTCCAAACAAACGCTACCTACATCTATAGTAAAGTAGAAAGTAAAGAGTTTGATGTTGCTCGTCCATTGCAGGGACAGTCGCCTTACTTAATAAACGTAGGCTTGTTGTACGATCTGCCTAAGCAAGGCTTAAACGCTACATTGCTATACAACCAGATTGGACGCCGTTTGTACTTCGTGGGTCAAGGTAACCTGGCCATTGGTGGTTCTCCTGATATTTATGAGGCTTCACGTCCGCTGTTAGACTTCCAGGTAAGTAAAAGAATTATCAATAATAAAGGTGAGATCAAGTTAAATGTATCGGACATCCTTAACCGTACACAGTATTTCTATCAGAATGCAGATGACAATTCTAAGTTCAATAAGAATGCAGATGCGTATCGCTTTACTAGAAAGTTCGGTACCAACTTCGGTGTAACATTCAACTATTCCTTATAACAAAACGTATAAAAAAATAAAACGAACAGATCAATGAAAAAGAACATTTTTTGCATAGCCGCACTTGCCGCACTAGTATTTGCTGGCTGCCGCAAAATAGAAATGGACGGAGAAACAGTTTACGTTCCTGTAAACGGAGGTAGCTCAGAAGCGGGTAAGCGTGTAGAATTAACAGGCCGGATCACTAAAGACACTATTTTACGTAAAGGCAACGAAAACATCCTGAAAGGCATTGTTTATATTACCAATGGCGCTACGTTAACTGTAGAAGCTGGCGCTACTGTTAAAGGTTCTTTCTCTGGTACAGATGTAGCCGCACTGGTTATTACCCGTGGTGCTAAAATCAATGCAGTAGGTACGCCAGAAGCGCCTATTGTGTTTACATCTGCAGCTCAAAACCCACAGTCTGGCGACTGGGGTGGCATTATCCTATTAGGTAAAGCAGCTATCAATACATCTTATTTAAGTAAAGCTGGCTTATACCAGGTAGAAGGTGGTGTTGATAATGCCGAGGGCGATGGTCTGGCCGGTTCAGGTGATGCTGTAGCCCCAACTCCGGTAAACAATGACAACTCTGGCCGTATGAGCTATGTGCGTATTGAGTATGCCGGCTACGCTTTTCAACCTGATAAAGAAATCAACAGCTTAACCCTGGCTGCTGTAGGTAGTGGTACTACTATTGATCACATACAAGTAAGCTATGCGAAAGATGATGCATTTGAGTGGTTTGGTGGTACGGTGAATGCTAAATACCTGATTGCCTGGAAAACACAGGATGATGATTTTGATACAGATAACGGTTATAGCGGTAAAGTACAGTATGGTTTAATTCTGCGTGATTCAGTTATAGCGGATATCTCTAACTCAGAAGCTTTTGAAAGTGATAACAATGCTACAGGAACAGCAGTAAGTCCTAAAACCACTGCTATCTTCAGTAATATCACGGCTATTGGACCAAGAGCTACTCTAAACAACATAGGCAGCACTTTATTTAGAGGTGCAGCACATATCAGAAGAAATACAGGTATCTCATTATTCAACTCTATCATCATGGGATGGCCTAGAGGTGTAGAAATTGATGCATCTACTGGTGTTTCTACTGCATTAAACATTGAAGACAGCACCATCCGTTTGCGTAATGTTACCTTCGCCGGTAACACCGTTAACTATCGCTTTACAGGTGTAGCTGGTACTACAATTAAGGATGACGCTTCATTAGGTGCATGGTTGTCTAACAGCTTTTATAACAACACCTTCCTGACAAACGCTAGTGAGGCAAAACTGATTCAGCCATTTAATTATACAGCTTGGGATCCAACACCGTTTGCTAACGGTAACGACGGAATTATTAAAGGCGCCAGCTTCTCTGACAGCAAATTCAACGGAGATAGTTTCTTTGATAAAACGGTTACTTTTCGTGGTGGTGTAGCACCTGCTGGTACTGATGCCTCTTGGTGGAAAGGTTGGACTTCATTCAAATAATTACAACGACGTCTATCCGTATAAAACCGCTGGTAATAGCCAGCGGTTTTTTTTATTTTTAAATAAAAGATCAATCATGCGATTACTGACTGGAATTTTAGGATTGTTACTGATTGTTAGTTGCCAACAGAAGAGCGCGATTACAACTACATTAGAGAAAGCCGATAGCATGACTATCCAGTTTTCCAACTCCACTACCAATAATTTAACAACGGATAAAACAGCTATTCAAAAGCTGGCCAATTTTATAGGGCATAAGGAAAAAGCATTGCCGCTGGAGTGTGAAGTAAAACCCAATGGTATGATCTTCTTTTATCAGAATGGGCAGCTGCAGGAGCAAGTGGCTTTTACCGATCTCTCACAAAAATGTCGCTACTTTATCATTACCATAAATGGCAAAACTATATATTCAGAAGTAGGGCATGAAGCGGCCGATCTTTTAACGGCAATACAGCAGGGGAAGAGCTCGTACTGAACCTCACCCCGGCCCTCTCCTAAAGGAGAGGGAGCGCCACCGCGCTGTGCCAGAAAATCAAACCTTTAATAAAGTAATGTCTTGTTGCCAAGCGGGCCTTTGTGCCACAGGTTTCTTCCCCTTCGGGGAGGCCGGCAGGGGCCGCTCACGTTTATGTCTCTCTACGCGCCCTTAGGGTAAAGCCAATCGTAGTCCCCACGCCTTCAGAGCTTCGTACATGAATGCTGTGGCCATGGGCCTCTATAATGTGTTTACAAATGGCGAGTCCCAAGCCGCTGCCCGCTACATCGCGGTTGCGGCCTGCATCTGTACGATAGAAACGTTCAAATATGCGGGGTAGGTGAGCGTCCGGAATACCCATACCATCATCACTGATCTCTATTAATATATTCTTGCCATCAGTATTGTACATACTGGCGGTGGTAGTGCCACCTTCTTTGCCATACTTAATGGAGTTGTCTACCAAGTTGGTAATAACCTGCCGGATCTTTTCCTTATCGGCGTATACGCCCAATGGCTGTTCACATCCTTTCTTAAAGGTGAAAGTAATATGGTGTTGTTCGGCTTTTAATGAAAGGGATTCAAATACTTCTTTTACCACATCCTGGATTACAAAGCCTTGTTTGTTAAGCTTGAGCTCACCACGCTCCAGGCGGGAGATCTCATCCAGATCTTGTATCAGGTTAACCAAACGCTCTACGTTGCGCGAGGCTTTCTGTAAAAAACGCGCATTGGTTTGCGGGTCTTCCATAGCACCTTGTAACAAGGTTTCAATGTATCCCTGAATGGCAAATACGGGTGTTTTAAATTCATGGGAGAGGTTCTGCAAAAACTCCTTGCGAAAGGACTCATTCCTTTTTAATATCTCAATCTCACGGCGTTGCTGCTCTCCCCAGGCTTCCACATCTTGGCGTACCTCGTCAATACTTTTTTGAGGCAGAATATGCTTGTAATACATTTCCTGCTTTTTGCTTGCCTTGGTGCGATAGATAAACTTATAGATGAGTTTTAACTTGCGGTAAATGAATTGCTGAATGATAGTGAAGATGAGGAAATAACTACCAGTAGTAATTAATACAAACGACACCGCAGCTTCAACCCAGTTTCCCTGCAGAAACCAGATACCCAGACTAATAGGGACAGAAAGTACAAAGGCGGTAAATGCCGCCAGCTGTTTAGGAGTTAGATTTTTTGTATTTAGCATGTAAGCTCAAACTTGTAGCCAACGCCTTTGACGGTGGTAATGCAATCTACACCCAATTTTTGTCTGATCTTACGAATGTGCACATCGATAGTGCGATCGCCTACAATTACATCATTACCCCATACCTGGCTCAGGATCTCATTGCGTAGAAACACACGCCCTGGCTTGGAAGCTAATAGATATAGCAGTTCAAACTCTTTCTTGGCCAATGTAAACTCCTGACCGTTATAGATAATAATAAAGCGTTCGGGGTCAATTTTCAGACCGTTCACTTCCACCACCTTGCTATCTGGTGTCTTAGCACGACGTAGTAAAGATTGCACCTTGGTAATGAAAACATTCGGACTTACTGGCTTGCTGATATAATCATCTGCTCCTGTAGTTAAGCCCTTTATTTGGGTGGCTTCATCATTCAATGCCGTAAGAAACATGATAAGGGTGTCCTTAAACTGGGGCTGGGCACGCATTATTTCGCACACCTGCATACCTGTTTTTCCCGGCATCATCATATCCAGCACTACCAGGTCGGGTTGTGTTTGTTGGGCCTTTATTATAGCCTCATCGCCATTTTGTGCTGTAATAACCTGGTAGCCTTCTTTGATCAGGTTGTATTTGAGAATTTCTAAAATATCAGGTTCGTCGTCCGCTATCAACACTTTCCTTGAGTGATTATCCATACAAGCGTTCTTTGCCGCAAACCTAAACAAAAAGCAGTTGGGGGCTTGTGTATTACAGCTCAGTTCACAAAGACTTAATGAAAATTTAATGGTAAAAGCTACTGATGAGGTTGGGGCTGGTGTGGTGAGGCACTGCTCTCGAAAGCATAGGAGTGGAGTAATATATACACGTGAAATTGGTCGTTTTGTTCCTGCCCACTCTTTTCTACCATACCGCCTATCTTTAACTTTTGAATAGTAAAGAACTTGCTGTTGCGAATAGCAAATCCTGTTCTTTTAAATCATGCGCTTTTTGCACATATTTCTATAATCATTGAATAATGCCAGCAACAACGAATAAGATAGAAGTTCCCACTGACCGACAAATATGGGAGGGTGAAATTGCCACCTACTGGTTTGATGAAGGGATATTGGTTTCACTTTCTAAAAGCCCAAAACGGACGGTGGAGAATATTTCCAGGAATGTGGCCTTTGTAAAACAAATCACCAACAATCAAAGAACACCACTTCTCATTTACCTGGCCAATTCGCCGGTGCCGGATAAGCAAACCCGCCAATTTTCAACGGCGCAATTACCAACCATTTATTCTGCCATGGCCATGGTTTCGAAACCTGGCCTGTCGAAGTTGATCATGAATATCTTGTTCTCACTCAAGCCACCACCCATTCCCATGAAAAGTTTTACAGATGACAAACAGGCGAAAGAGTGGTTGAAACAGTTTGTTGAAAAATAGCCAGCACACCGGCCCCTCAAGAGGAGAAGGCTAATGCACAGAAGATTAAACACTCTCATATAATAATCGCACTCCTTAGGGAGTGTTTTTTGTTTTAGTGAGCCTTCCCTTTATAATGTCAAATCTTCTGAAAAAAGAAAAACAGTTAGGTAAGCTAGGGACGGCTACTTATTAAAGATTATAACCATATTTGGCTTGGTCCTTTTTCAGGTTTTGTTCGATATTCCTTCGATTCTTCTTCGATATTCCTTCGATATTGCTTCGATAGCTAGAATCGAACAACTATCGAATCAGATAGGAATAAAATGTGTTGTATCCTGTCTCTTGCGCCTTGTTTTTGGATCATTCCCCATCTCTTCTTCCTTCATCATTCCTTGGTCCATATCCTTCTCCTTTTCCACTTTCCTCTGTGCGAAACCTATACTTTGTGTTCCTCCGTGTCTTTGTGCCTCCGTGGTTCTCTCCTTCCTCTGCGCCCTCAGCGCCTCTGCGTGAAACAAAATAGCGCGAAGCGCTCCCTATGCAACATTGCAGGTAATGTTTTGGTCTTAGTTAAACCATCTATAACGAAAGTTTAGGGAAGTGGGTACTAAATTTGCACTATGCGCCTCATGCACACGACCTTACGATTACTCCCCATAGCTATATTTACTCTTTTGGGGTCTTACGCCTTTGCGCAAAAAAGCACAGACAAAGGATGCAAACCTCCTATTAACCGTGCTCGCTGGCACGATCTTATAGATAAAGAGCAACGCTTGCTGCTGCAAGCCGATGGAAAAGCGGATAATGTTTTTGATGCACCGGGAGATGATGATGTGAACTATCTGGTAACGCAAGCTGCTACTCGTCGGGTGGATGAATTGCAATGTAAAATTGAACAGGATTCCACGGTTAGTCATCAGAAAAAAGTAGCCTACCTGAGTGGTATTGAAAAGTCGCTGCGCAGCTTTACAACCCTTTACCGTGCTCGTAGGGTGCCCATTAGCCAGTTACCGAACCTGGTAAATAGCTATGAAGCGGCTATGGAAAAAGACAAAGTAGGTGCTTCAATAGAAGGCATCATTGCTGGCAATACGTATGAGGTAGCCAATATGATCATGAGTTGTGGTGCCTTTAATGGTAATCCGCACTTTACAGCAGCACGCAACATACTGGTAATGAAGTATAGCATTACTTATCCCAGCCGCACTTTCCAAATATTACGAGATAATCCAGATGTACCGTTTCGCGACAGCCTGATACGCATTGCTGCTTACAAACATCCTAATCTTTTATATGATTATGCCGCGGCTAACAATAAGCTGGGTTACGCTATCCGTAAGATCGATGATCCACTTATTAAAACTGTTTCTCGTATTGCTACTAGCGGCGGTAGCGGGCAGATGTACTTTCCTTTTATTGATAACATCATGAGTGGAAAGCAAACGCTGGAGCAGATTGATTCAGTAAAAAACGACGAGGTTAAATACTATAAGCTACTGGTAAAAACGCGTATTGATTACATGGACCGCCTGTTAAACAAGGACACACTGTATGGTATGGCGGCTTTGGATTATCAACTGCGGAAAAAAGCCAGTGAGTACTTTATAAAGACGATCAACGCCTTGCACGAAGAAAGTGATCCGGTACGCTTTCGGATCTTAAACCAATTGACGGCACAGGAGCTTTATTACCTGGCGGTGTTTTCTGAAAGTGAAATTTATACGTCTTCTTATACCCGGGGAGTGTATCCTTACATGATGCAGAAGATTGCCAACCGCGGCGATTCGCTGTTATTATCCGTAAGCTTTGATAAGTTCAGGAAGTTTATTCGCCTGGCTGCAGGTTTCAATACATTAAGTGAATTCTTAAACTCTTTCCCTGATAAGGGACAGGCTGAGCGCCTGATGACGGCTTTTGTAAATGGATTGGAAAAGACCAACAGCCTGGAAGATGGTGTGGATATAGCCGACTCGTATGCCAGCATTTCAGAAAACAACAAACCTCTGGCAAACCGGATGCTGGAAAATGTAAAGAATAATTATGAGCGCAACCTGGCAGAGAATAACCAGCGGGGTATCATTATGTATAACCTGTTGTATAAACTCTTTGAATCTGCCGACTCCAGTTTTCATATTGACCTGTCAAAAGAATTTGGTATTCCTCCGGTATACAGTGTTAGTTATGATGCGTTGACCAGAGACTCTGCTCACCAGGTAGTGATCCAGGTTTTCTTTTATGGCGATCAGGATGGTAAGAATATTTTCCAAGGATACCTGCGCCAATTTGGTAGTGGTTGGAAACGTGCAGACACCAAACAGTGGGTGTCTTTTACCTCTACAAAGGGTAAGCCTATTGTGATCTATGCCAATAAGCCATTGCCTGAAGAAACCGACGAAGATGAAGAAGCGCAAAAAGCCCTGACGGCCTACCTGCAGCAAAATGATATGGAGCCCAGTATTATTATACACCGTGGGCACAGCTATTATGCCGACTATACCATTGACAAGATTCAGCCTTCGGCAAAAATCGTATTCTTGGGTTCTTGTGGTGGTTACCACCTGATCCACAAAGTATTGCAACACGCTCCGGATGCACATATCATTGCTTCCAAACAAATTGGTAAAACGGTGATCAACCAACCTTTTATCAACTTGTTGATGGATAAACTGCAGAAAGGAAGTAACATCGACTGGATTCCGTTTTGGAAAGAATTCAGCCGGCAGGTTACTGATAAAGAAGGGTTGGAAGATTATATTCCACCACATAAAAATTTAGGTGCGCTCTTTATCAAAGCCTATAAACTGCAGACAGGGGAAGATGATGACGATGATGTGGCTACACAGAGTTATTTTTGATCATTAAACTGAAGATTTTTTGTCGAAAGAAAATTCTAAAACCTTTTTTGATATACAGGCGTTGAAGCGGGTGTTGGTTTTTGCCCGTCCTTATAAAAAACAATTCTTTCTCTCCATTTTCCTGGCAGTAGTATTGGCTGCCTTTACACCTATTCGGCCGTATTTAATTCAGCTGACAGTTGATAAATACATCACCAACAAGGTGGTGCAGATGGTGGTTAGTATTACCATTATTCAAATACTGTTTCTCATGCTGGAAACAGGAATACGTTTTTATTTTTCTTACATCACTACCTGGTTAGGGCAGGCTGTGGTAAAGGACCTGCGTACAACCGTATACCGCAAAGTGCTGGGACTCAACCTGCGCCAGTTTGACAAAACACCTATTGGTACGCTTACTACCCGCACCGTAGATGATATAGAACGCATCAACGATATTTTTGCCGATGGTTTGATCCCCATCATTGCTGACCTGCTGTCTATACTATGCATATTGGGTATTATGCTGTGGACCGACTGGCAGCTTACCCTCATTTGCCTGATCCCGTTTCCTATTTTGATTGTGGCCACTTACTATTTTAAGGAAAGTGTCAACAAATCGTTTCATAGCGTTCGGAACGCGGTGACTAACCTGAACTCCTTTGTGCAGGAGCATTTAACAGGGATGTCTATAGTGCAGTCCTTTGCTGCAGAAGATCGCGAGTTTAAAAAGTTTCAAGACATTAATAAAGAACACCGTAACGCTAACATTAAAGCCATCTTTGCGTACTCCGTATTTTTTCCGATTGTGGAAATAGTACTGGCACTGGCGCTGGGTTTGGTAGTTTGGTGGACATCTAAAGAGGCTTTGAAATTAGATATAAGTCAGTTTGGTAAAGTAATGGCCTTTACGCTTTACCTGAACCTGTTGTTCCGCCCGCTGCGTGTGATTGCTGATAAGTTTAACGTACTGCAAATGGGTATCATAGCCAGTGAGCGGGTGTTTAAGGTATTAGAGAACGACGATTATATAAAGACAGAAGGCGACTTTGCTCCTCCGCAAGTGAAGGGCCAGATTGATTTTGAACAGGTAACCTTTGGCTATAATGAAGGGCATCCGGTGCTGAAAGACGTGAGCTTTCACGTAAAGCCCGGGCAAACAGTGGCTATTGTAGGGCATACAGGAAGTGGTAAAACCACTATCATTAGCCTGCTTAACCGACTTTACGAGATTCAGAAAGGAGTCATCAAAATTGATGAAGTGCCAGTAGACCAGTGGCAATTAGATGCCTTGCGTAATAATATAGGAGTGGTGCTGCAGGATGTTTTCCTGTTTTCCGGTTCTGTACTGGATAATATTACATTGCGTAATCCTGAAATTCCTACAGAAAAAGTAGTAGAAGCCGCCAAACTCATTGGTATGCACGATTTTATTATGCGCTTGCCGGGAGGTTACGACTATAATGTAATGGAGCGGGGTGCCACTTTATCGCTGGGGCAGCGGCAGCTTTTGTCGTTCATACGGGCGTTGCTGTATAATCCGGCCATTCTGATTTTGGATGAGGCTACTTCTTCTATTGATACGGAAAGCGAATTGCTGATTGAGCATGCTATTCAAAAACTGATCTCCGATAGGACCTCTATTGTTATTGCCCACCGCCTGTCTACTATCCAGCGCGCCGACCAGATCATTGTATTAGATAAAGGTGAGGTAAAGGAAATAGGTACCCACCGCGAGCTACTGGAAAAGGGCGGGTTTTATAGTAAATTGCATCAGATGCAGTTTGAGAAAAAGACTGCTGTTATATAATGTCTGAGTCTGATAAACATATCATTAAAGAACATGAGCCTGATTATGAAAAGGCGGAAATGGACTTGTTGCGAGATGGTTTGAAAAGAAGCTATAAAGAGCGGTTTCTATTTCTTAATCAGCTCATAAAGATTCAAAGAACGATGCAGCGGGCAAAGATCACACACAAGCCTTATCCTAAATCCTAGCCTCTATGGACATCTTCGATGAAGAAATTTTAATTTTCTGGAAATCACTGCAAGATCATCATGTCCAGTTTATTGTCGTTGGAGGGTACGCTACTAACCTCCATGGCTATCAACGCTTTACAGGGGACATGGATATATGGATAAAAGATACCTTAGAAAATCGTTGGCAATTGCGGATTGCTTTTAAAGATTATGGGATTGGAGATTTTGAAATGATGGAACGAATGCAGTTTGTTCCAGGCTGGACTAATTTTTATCTAAATAATGGTATGCAGCTAGACATAATGGTGAACATGAAAGGCCTAGAAGGATTTTCATTTGATGAATGTTTACAACTTGCTTCTATAGCCGATATTGACGGGGTAGAAGTGCCATTTTTACACATTAATCATCTCATTGCCAATAAAGTAGCTGTCAATCGTCCAAAGGACCAACTGGACGTGATCTATCTGGAAAAAATTAAAAAAATGCTAGAAGATCCAGAATCCGGAACGAAGCTCTGATATTCTTAGGTTTTTCCCCCCACCAGCCCTATCTTTGCGCCAAATTTCAGGGACTATATGACTGTTAGACGTGTCAAAGGCTTACTGGTAGCGGTTTTCAGCGTTTTTGCCCTATCTGTTGCTACTTCTGCAAATGCACAGGAGCACCATGAGGGAAATGAGACCAGCCATGAAACCAGAGAACATCTGGAAGATACCAAAAAAGAGGGTGAAACGAAGTTTGATGCCAATGAGGTGATTTTTGGTCACGTAATGGACGCTCACGAGTTCCATTTCTTCTCATGGGAAGGTTCTGATGGCCATGAACATCATGCCACTATTCCTTTACCTGTTATTTTATACTCTCCTACAAGAGGTTTATCAACCTTTATGTCTTCTGCTTTCGAGCATGGACACAAAGAAGTAAACGGTTATAAATTAGAAGAGAATCATATTGTACCGGTTGATGAAAACGAGAAAGTTTATGATTTATCAATGACCCGCAACGTGGTGCAGATGATCATTGCTTTAACCATCTTAGTTCTATTAATGACTTCTGTAGCCAAGCGTTACAAGCAAGGTCAGGGTACTACCAAAGCGCCTACTGGTTTCCAGAATGCCATTGAGCCCGTAATCATGTTTGTGCGTGATGAGGTAGCCAAGCCAAACCTTGGTCATAAGTACAAGAAGTTCATGCCTTTCTTATTAACGGTATTCTTCTTCATCCTGATCAACAACATCTTTGGTTTGATTCCTGGATCAGCTAACGTAACTGGTAATATTGCCTTTACTGCTGTATTGGGAACCATTTCATTATTGGTGATCAATTTTAGTGGTAACAAACACTACTGGGGACACATTTTTAACCCTCCAGTACCAATGGGTGTGAAGTTGATCATGATCCCTGTGGAGATCCTTTCTATTTTCACAAAGGCCTTTGCCTTGATCATACGTCTTTTCGCCAACATGTTGGCCGGTCACATCATCATTATCTGTTTAGTTTCATTGATCTTTATTTTCAGCGGCATTAGTAAAGTAGCTGGTGTTGGATTTTCTCCAATCTCTGTTGCGTTCGCTGCCTTTATATATGTAATTGAAGTTCTGGTTGCTTTCATCCAAGCTTTCATCTTTACCAACCTGACGGCTGTATTTATTGGCCAGGCGGTAGAAGAAGGTCACCATGGTGAGCATAAGGATGGCCATGTAGAAGATACATTGGCGCCAACAGAACCGGTAATTATTTAATGATCGCTGATGTGATGATGTCTGATTTAAGAAAGACAAAATCATACATCTTCAAATCAGACATCAGCAATTGTAATTAGTCTTTATTTAACCATTTATAAAAGAACAAACATGGATTTTTTATTCGTATTGTTGAGCACAACTGCTTGGGCTAACGCTGGTGGTGCAATCGGTGCTGGTTTAGCAGCTATCGCAGCAGGTATCGGTATCGGTCAAATTGGTAAAGGTGCGGTTGAATCAATCGCTCGTCAGCCAGAAGCTGCTAACGACATCCGTGCAAACATGATCTTAACAGCTGCCTTCATCGAGGGTGTTGCTCTGTTTGCCGTTATCGCTGGTATCTTAGCGATGTTCGTATAAGCTCAATTAAAACACTAAACTGCATCTTAAGCACAGGGCGAGAGGTGCAGTTTACTTTAAAAGTCCACTGTCAACAGACGACAGTCGACAGAAAAAAGTTCTTTACAGGTTAAAAAAGTGTGTTAAACACTAAAACTGTCAGGTTAAGGAGAAAGGGACGGTTTAAAACCGTGGACTGTGGTCCGTCGACCGTTGACATAAACGTTGACTTATAACTTTAGAAACTATATGCAATTATTAACTCCATCGTTAGGTTTGTTGTTTTGGACGCTGCTGGCGTTTTTGATCGTGTTCTTTCTTTTACGCAAGTTTGCTTGGGGACCAATCTTAAGCTCTTTGAATCAACGCGAAAAGACCATTGCTGATTCATTGGAAAGTGCACATCGTGTTAAGGCTGAAATGGCGCAATTGAAAAGTGAGAATGAAGCGTTGATGGTTAAAGCCCGTGAAGAAAGAGCTGTAATGTTGAAAGAGGCTAAAGAAACCAAAGATCGCATTGTAAACGAAGCGAAAGAGCAGGCAAAAACGGAAGCCAACAAAATCATTGCAGAAGCACAGCAAGCGATCAATGCTCAGAAGATGGCTGCTATTACTGAAGTGAAGAACCAAGTAGGTAAGCTGGTAATTGAAGTAACTGAGAAAGTGTTGCGCAAAGAGTTGAGCAGCAAGGAAGCGCAAGAAGCGCATATCCAAGGTTTAGTGAGTGAAGTGAAGATGAATTAATTTGAAGATTTGGCGATTTGAATATGTTTCCATTTTCAAATCTTCAGATTGGTAAATTTCCAAATTGAAAAAATGCAGAATCCACGTTTAGGAACCCGTTATGCTAAATCACTGATTGACCTTTCTTCTGAAAGAGGTCAATTGGAAACAGCTTATGCGGATATGTTATATCTGCAGGATGTAACAAAGCAAAGTCGCGACTTTTTAAACCTGCTTCGTAGTCCTGTAGTTAAAGGTGATACCAAGTTAAAGATTGTAACAGCTGTTACTGCTGGCAATATCAGTGAATTGACAGCCGCTTTTATAAAGTTGTTGATCAATAAAGGTCGTGAAAGCAATCTGCCTGAAGTAATTACTGCTTTTATCGACCAGTATAAGAAAGTTAAAGGTATTCATACTGTAAAACTGACGACAGCATTGCCAGTTAGTGACGCAGTAAAGAATGCAATTGTAGCTCAAGTAAAAAATACCAGCGATATGAAAAACATTGAGCTGGAAACAGAAGTTGATCCAAATATCATTGGTGGCTTTGTATTGCAGGCTGGTGATAAGATGGTAGACGCCAGCATTGCTCACGAACTACGCGATGTCGCCAAGCAGTTTGAGAATAATGATTTCATTTATAAAGTGAGATAATTAGAAGTCAAGCGTATAAAAATTACTTATTTAATAGTGAAACCCCTCAGTCGAGGGGTTTTTTATTTTATGTCAATCAAGTAAATAGATTAAAACTATCAGGTAAGTCTAATAGAAATGAGCTTCATTATTAAATGCTTTACTACTTTTTTAAATATGAGAATGACTCTAAATGTGCTGTTTTTATTAAATTAATGTTAATAAAATGTTTTAAATTGGTGAAGCATAACTCTAACAGCTAGTGTCAGGACTAGGTTTATGTTATTGGAGTAATCCTATTTTTTAATTAAAAACAACCATGCACATGAGGAAAATTGCATCGATGTGTGCAATGTTAATGCTATGTGGTACATTAACATTTGCGCAGAACCGGACTATTACAGGTCAGGTAAAAGATGAAAAAGGAAGCCCCATTCCTTTTGCTACTATTTCAGAAACACGAACTAACAGGGCGGTCACTGCAGATGCTAACGGTAACTTTACCATCAGTGTCGGTGAAAATGCCCGTCTCTCCATCACTGCTACAGGATATCAGGCCCAGGAAGTAGCCTCTAACAACGCATCAAGCATTATGTTGGTAAGAGGAGAAAAACAGCTTGACGAAGTAGTGGTAACTGCACAAGGTATTAGAAGAAAAGCAAAAGAACTCGGTTATTCAGTAGGTAGAGTTTCAAACGACGAACTTACCAATGGTCGCTCCCCGCAAATTGCACAGGGCTTGGCTGGTAAAGTTTCTGGTTTGGCCGTATTTAATGTAAACCAATCCGTAGACCCTTCCGTAAAAATTACATTAAGAGGTTACCGTTCATTAACAGGAAACAATGATGCCTTAATTGTAATTGATGGTTTACAACAACCTCCGGGTTCTTCAACCATGTTGAACCTTTTAAACCCCAATGACATTGAAAGCATCACCATATTAAAAGGTGGTCAGGCCGCTACACTATATGGTTCTGATGGGGTGAATGGGGCTCTGGTTATTACCACTAAAAAAGGTAGTGCAGGAAAGGTTCGCATTTCTTATAGTAATTCAACAAATATAGAGAAGCTTAATCAGCTAGCACAATTCCAGGATAAATTCGGTAGTGGATCTCACTATGCCACTAGTTATGGAGCTGCTGGATATAAGACCGATTACCTAGCGCGTATGAAAGACAACTGGCGTTCTTACGAGAACCAACAGTTTGGTGATCAATACGATGGTTCTATGCGTCCTGCTGGTCGTACACTGGAGGATGGTAGTGTGCTTATGTTGCCTTATTCGGCCATTAAGGGTGAAAGAGAAAGAATCTGGAATACAGGTTTTACTACCAACAACCAGGTATCTGTAAGCGGTGGTAGCAATCAGACAACGTTCTTCCTTTCTGGTGAACATAATATCACACATGGTATTGTACCTAGTGATAAAAGTAATAGGACAGGTATTCGTTTTGCTGCTTCAACTGAAGCGGGTCGTTTACGTGCCGGATTTAATGCCAACTATGTGCAAGCTAACTATGATAGAACGACTTTCGACTTTTACAATGAGACTATCAACCAGGCAGCACATATTCCTTTGTCTGATTTCAGAGATTGGAGAAACAACAAGTTTGCTAGTCCAAATGCCTATTACAATGACTACTTTACAAACCCATTCTTCCGTTTAGATAACGATCGTACTAAATATGGCGATAACAATATTAACGGTAATGTGGAGTTGAATTTTAAAGTGGCTCCTTGGTTGAACCTGTATAACCGCTTGGGTGCTATGAGCAATAACCGCCAGCGCACTTCTACAGTGGCTCAATACATCCATAGCGATTGGGCAAAGTCTAAAGCTAAAGTGCCTGCACCATTTGATCAAGGAGATGGAAGTGGTATTACACGTGCTTTGACAGATCTTCAGGGTAGTGTATTGGACCAAACAACTGTTGAAACTGTATTAAGTAATGATTTTCAGGCTCAAATGAACCATGACTTTGGTGTGTTTAGCGCCAGAGGTTTAGTAGGGTTCAGTAGCTATGAGCGTAAAAACAGAGTCGTATCTGTTAGTTCAAATTCAATTGTAATCCCAGAGGTTTATAATGTCGGCAATAGAAGAGGTGAGCTTGGGGGAAGTGAAGACAATGTTCAATACAGAAAGTTTGGCTATTATGCTGATGGTACCTTAGGCTGGAATGAAAAAATCTTCTTGCATGGTACTGCGCGCTACGATGGAACATCTAAGTTTTATAAACCAGAACGCGATAGAGGCATGTACCAATATGCCTACTATGGTGCAGACCTTTCAGCTGTTATGACTGAATTGGTGCCTTCTATTAAGGGCGATATTTTAAGTTATGCTAAGCTAAGGGCAGGTTATAGCAAAAACGGTAATGATAACTTAGGTACAGGCGTGAATTATGGCTTAGATGCTGTATTTACGAATGCTCCAGGCTTCCCTTATGGCAATACCGTTGGTTATACTGTTGACGATGTACTGCCTGATGCCAACTTAAAACCTGAGTTTGTAAAATCTTGGGAAGTAGGTGGTGAGTTCCAGTTTTTAAATAATCGCATCAGTCTGGATTTGACACACTATAATCAAAAAAGTGAAGGTCAGGTATTGACTGTAAAAATTCCTAATACTACCGGTTATCCAAATTTACGCATCAACGTAGGTGATACTAAGAACTGGGGTTACGAGGCAGATCTGCGTGGTCAGATCATCCATGGTAAAAACTTTAACTGGGATATGAGTGTTCGCTACTCCTATAATGAGAACAAAGTGTTGAAGTTGTACCAAGGCGTGCCTGAGTTTTCTTATGGTGCCTTTACATATGCAGCTCCTTATGTAATCTTAGGCGAATCTTTCCCTGCGTTGAAAGCAATCTCTTATGTACGTGACGATGCTGGACACGTAATTGTAAATAGTAGCACAGGTTATCCTTTAACTACTGGCCCTTTGAAAAACTTCGGTTCTACTATTCCTAAGCACATCTTAGGTTGGGGTACTAAGTTGAACTTTAAAGAGTTTACATTAAACACCAACTTTGAATACCGTGGTGGTAACGTGATCTATAGTGACCTCGGTCGCCAAATGACCTTTACCGGTTCTGGTAAATGGACAGAAGACAGAGCACCGCATATTTTCCCTAATTCAGCTTACTACGATGCTGCTGGTAAATCAGTTGTTAATACGACTGTTATGACAAGAGAAGCTGAGTATGCTTTATGGGTAGACTCTTATCGTTTGATCGCTGAAAACTTCGTTGCACCAGGTTGGTTTATTAAACTAAGAGATATCAATCTTTCGTACGATGTTCCAAGTAGCTTAATTACTAAGACGCGTATTTTCTCAGGAGCTACTGTTTCTTTATATGGTCGTAACCTGATCACAATTGTTGACGAGAAAAATCAATTTACAGACCCCGAGTTCAGTTTTACCAATAATAATGGCGTGGGCGTAAGCACTACTGGTCAAACACCTCCAGTGCGTCAATATGGTATTAATCTGAACATCAATTTCAAATAATAAACCTAGAACTGAGAAATTATGAAATTCAAAATAAGTTTATATATAGCGGCTTTTACGCTGGTATTTTCCAGTTGTAAAAAGGAATGGTTGGATGTAAATACCAATCCCAACGAAATCCTTACATCAACACCAGACTATGTATTTACAGCTGGTGCGGCACGTACGGTAGCTTTTTTAACACCCAATGAATTGGGCTCTTACTGGTCTGGACAGTGGACACAGTCCAACACTTATATCATTGACCCTGCTCGTTTTTCGTATACGTTCAATAATACGAACTTCAACTTCTGGGATACCTGGTATGATGTAATTGCCGATTTTCAATATGTTATTAATGCAGAGGGTGAAAAAGCCCAGCCTTTCTTTAAAGGTCCTGCCAGAGTGATGAAAACATACATCATGCAACAAATTGTAGATGTGTATGGTAATGCGCCTTATACAGATGCTTTCAAAGGCTTAGGAAACATTGCGCCTAAGTTTGATGATCAAAAAGCTATCTATGAAGACCTGATTAAGCAATTGGATCAGGCAATAGCAGATCTGAAGGCTAATCCATTTACGGGTTCTTATGCCGGAAGTATTTCATCTGCCGATATTATCTTCAAAGGCAATACGACAAACTGGATCAAGTTTGCCAATAGCTTAAAACTTCGCATGTTAATTCGCCAAAGCATGATTCCGGGTCGTGATGCTTATATTACTACCGAAATCAATAAAGCGGCGGCTGTAACTGAAGGATTTATGACAAGCGTAGATGCCTCAGTAAACCCTGGTTATATCGCTTCTACAGGAAAAATGAATCCTTTTTATGAGAACTGGGGTTATAATGCATCGGGTGGTGTACAAGCGTTGGGCCGTTTCCCGAGACCAACCACTTTCTTGTTTACTACTCTTGCAAATTCCAATGATACCTTCCGCTTAAAACGTTTGGCTTATCCAAAAGGTGGACAGGCAGCCGGTGAGGCAGAACTTGTTGCCAACTATGTTGCTGTACCTTATGGGGCATCATCTGGATACTTATCGCAAAACACTTCTTATTTAGGACCATCTGTACTTGTTAAAGGAGAATATAACAGGCCTATGTACCTAATGTTAGCTGCAGAAACTAATTTCTTATTAGCTGAAGCCAAACAACGCTATGGTGCTGCTGTTAATTTAACCGGAACTGCGCAGGAATACTATGAGCAGGGTGTAAAAGAGTCGTTTCGTATTACCGGCGCTACAGCTACCTATGGTGCTGATAAAGCGACTGCGCTGTTAACTAGCGGTAAAGACCTTGCTGATTGGACTGCCTCGCCAGATAAGTTTAAAGCTATCTGGATGCAAAAATGGCTAGCTCTTGTTAATTTCAGCGGCCTTGAAGCATGGAGTGAATATCGTAGAACTGATTTTCCAGCTATTCCACTATCTGCTTCTGCGCCTGCGGGTCAAAAGAGAGCAGTTCGCTTATTCTATCCTAGTACCGAAGGCGGCTCAAATCCTAATGTGCCAACCGGTATTGATGTATTTACCTCTAAAATTTTCTGGGATATAAACTAAAAATAAGATCTTCCCATTTATAAGGCTACCTTTTAGGTAGCCTTTTTTCGTTTCAGGAACCAAACGCACTTAACAAAGAAGAGGAAGCTATTTAATAGGTCCTATTTATACCATGAAATTCAAAAATCATTGATAAATCGGCCTTTCTTCCTTAAAAAAAACGCCTTTTCTCCTGCCAAATCCACATTCAACCCTTACCTTTGCGCCACAAAAAAAGAGTAGAATGCCAGAAATAAAACCAGATGAAATAAGTGCCATACTTCGCCAGCAGTTGAGCAACTTTAACGCTGTTGCTGATTTGGAAGAAGTAGGAACCGTATTACAAATGGGCGATGGTATTGCCCGTGTTTATGGTTTAGGAAATGTTCGCTTCGGTGAACTGGTAGAGTTTGAGAACGGCGTACGTGGTATTGCCCTAAACCTTGAAGAAGATAACGTGGGTGTGGTATTGATGGGTGAAATGGGAGTTTTACAAGAAGGTGCTAAAGTGCGTCGTACCGGTCAGATTGCCTCTATTAAAGTAGGCGAGGGCATGGTAGGACGTGTGGTAAATACATTAGGTGAGCCTATTGATGGTAAAGGCCCTATTACTGGAGAGCGCTATGAAATGCCATTGGAGCGTAAAGCGCCAGGCGTTATCTATCGTGAGCCAGTAAAAGAACCATTACAAACAGGTATCAAAGCGATCGACGCGATGATTCCAATTGGTCGTGGTCAGCGTGAATTGATCATTGGTGACCGTCAGACTGGTAAGACCGCTATTGCGATCGATACCATTATCAACCAGAAAGAATTCTTCCAAGCTGGTAAGCCTGTGTACTGTATCTATGTTGCGATTGGACAAAAGGCTTCTACTATTGCTGGTGTAATGAAAACCTTGCAAGACGCTGGTGCTATGGAGTACACTACCATCGTAGCGGCTTCTGCATCTGATCCAGCTCCATTGCAGTTCTACGCTCCATTTGCGGGTGCTGCCATTGGTGAATTCTTCCGCGATACCGGACGTCCTGCATTGATCATCTATGATGACCTTTCTAAGCAGGCAGTAGCTTATCGCGAAGTATCTCTTTTATTACGTCGTCCACCGGGCCGCGAAGCATATCCTGGTGACGTATTCTACCTGCACAGCCGTTTATTAGAGCGCGCCGCTAAAGTTATCGCTAACGACAGCGTAGCAAAAGAAATGAACGACTTACCTGAAAGCATTAAGCATTTAGTGAAAGGTGGTGGTTCTTTAACAGCGCTGCCAATCATTGAAACACAAGCGGGTGACGTATCTGCCTATATCCCAACGAACGTAATCTCTATTACTGACGGTCAGATCTTCTTGGAAGGTAACCTGTTCAACGCAGGTATTCGTCCGGCGATCAACGTAGGTATCTCTGTAAGCCGTGTGGGTGGTAACGCGCAGATCAAATCCATGAAAAAAGTATCTGGTACATTGAAGCTTGACCAGGCTCTTTATCGTGAGATGGAAGCCTTCTCTAAGTTTGGTGGTGATCTTGACCCAGCTACTAAACTGGTTATTGACAAAGGTGCTCGTAACGTGGAAATCCTGAAACAGCCTCAATATGCTCCAGTACCTGTAGAAAAGCAAGTAGCAATTATCTACTTAGGTACACAAGGTTTACTGCGTGATGTACCTGTACGTCGTGTAAAAGAATTTGAAGAGAATTTCTTGTTAGAAATGGAAAACAAATTACCTGAAGTATTAGCGCAGTTCAAGCAAGGCAACCTACCTGACGAAGGCATGAAGAAGATGGTAGACCTGGCAAACAGCTTGATTCCTCAGTACAAGTAAGAGTCTATAACTCCTTATATGAGGCAGCACGGAAGTGCTGCCTTTTTTTGTTTAGGGATTACGGTTAGCGTTTTAGACGTCTGGAGGCGTTTTCAATACTGAAATATTCGGGACCCCGGGGTTCATTTTTTAAGATTTATAAAGAATTCTACCGAATAAATAAGTGCTTTTAGCGAATAGGGCATCTGTAATTACCCTGTAGCGAATACATTACAAAAAATATGTGTTTCTTTGCGGCTCACTAAGTGCAACCACCTAACTACCACGCCGCTATGAGAACTTTTTACTCTCGGGCCCTATGGGTTCTTGTTCTTTTATTTCTGTTATCTACAGCTGTATCTGCTCAATATGTTACTGGTCAAATTATACGTCCCTGTACATCTTCAACCGGTAAAAATATTTTAGATCCTAATAACGCTACAGATGGCTCATCGAATGACTATGCATCAAAAGCAATAACCGGATTTGGAACCACAACAGCCATTCCTGATATTGATAACTCAGAGATACCGTATAAGCCTGTTCCTCCTTACGCGTTAGAACCATATTCTGATTTGAGGAGAGGCCCGGATCACTTATTTAGTGATTATGTGCCTGATGTAAATGGCGGCGCATATTACATGCATTATGACGGAACAAACTTCTTGTTTCGATTTCGTATGGGTACCATCATACCTGGAGCTAAAGGATATAGCTTGTTGTTTGATACAGATGGTAAGTTTGGACCAACGGGTCCTAATGCTGACCCCAACTATGTGCCGGCCACTACAGGAACAGGAGGAAATCCTGGTTTTGAAATAGAAATTGTTTTGTGTACAGGCGGTGCTAACGATGGCATACAGGTTTATAATGTTGATGGTACCGATAAGCCTGGAGCTTCAGTAGTAACCAACTTAACTAACTGGCTGAACTACTCGCAAATTGCCATAGCTGCAACAGCGGATAATGGCGATCCTGATTTCTTGTTAGATTTTTATGTGCCGAAGACTGTTTTTACTGGCGCTCCCTTTAATTTGGATTTAACAACAACGCGTTTGAGGGTTATCCCTACCACTGTTATGTCTCCACAGGGTGCCATTGGCGGACCTAAATCTGATATCTATGGTTTGAATGACGATGCCTATCCAAACACCAACGTGGAATATGAAACATTGTTAGGAGCGCAGCCTGGGCTTTTAATTTCGGATTGGGGTGGTACCAGTACAGCAACTCCTTCAAAGCAGTGTACAGCACCACCAACGATTACGAATAGCTCTCTTGCGGCAGGCAATGTTACTATAACAGGAAGCTGGACAAAAGGGAGCCTAACCGGATTAGAGCAAACTACTGCTACGATTAAAGTGTATAAGATACCTTCCGGTTCTACTACTGGTACTTTAGTAGCTACCATTCCTAACATTACTTCAGGGATTAACAACTGGTCAACGGCTAGTATAACACCAGCTATAAATGTGAGTGCAGGAGATGTTATCTATGCTACTGCAGTAGCAACAAATGAAAGCGAATGCTTGAAGAGTAATACACTACAAGTACCCCCAACATGTAATGCTTCAAATAGGCCAAGTATACCTACGTTTGATGCTACATGTACGAGTACAAATAAAGGTATTTCTGGTACTAATTATACTAATACCAATTGGACAATCCATATTGATAATTTATCTACTAATACGTTTTATAGTAGTAAAAATGCTGCTGATCAAACAAGCGCTGGCTTTGGGACAGCAGCAATAACTGGTCCCAATTGGACTTTCTCTGGTGGTTGTAAAACAGGTAGTCCAATGAGCGAAGGTGCATACAAAATATATTATACTGATGACAATAATGGAGGTTGTGCGTCTGAACCACTTTATTTGTGCGTTGGAGCTGGTAGTAATAAAATAGCAGGAACATTAACAGCACCTGCCATTACAACTCCAAGTGGTGCTGTATTTAATACAGCTACCAGAACTATTTCAGGGACAACTGATGCAACTACAAATGGGACCTCTTTAGTTTTATACGTAGACGGCGTTCCAAGCGCAAGTACAACGGCTACAGCTGCTGGGGCATTTACATTCTCAAACTTCAATATGCTTGCAGGTTCTCCAGGCCTAAGCTTCTCGTCAGGTCAAAAGTTGTATATCACAAGTGAGTATAATGCCGGTACGGCTAAAACCAGCTATTGTGCGGCACAAACACCGACATATAATATAAGCTGTTATACAGCACCTCCAATTATTAATACTAATAGTCTTGGTTCTTTAACTATAGGACAAGCCATTACTGGCACTTCTATTAGCCCCGCCGGAACTACAATAAAAATATATACAGCAACTAGTCCAACTACTCCAGTAGCTACTATAACTGTTCAAAACGATGGCACTTGGACAACAGGTTCATATGTTGCTTTAGCAAACACTACTTATTATGCAACTGCGCAGGATGGCTCTTGTGGAGTAAGTATACAAACCGGTAGTATCACTACAGCCTCTGGAGCTACCACTGGTCGATGTGCCGCGGCATCTATTACTACCAGCCCTTTGTATTCTTCTACAACAAGTGTTGGTGGTGCAATTGGGAGTTCCGCAACTGCAGCCAAGATTATGCTTTATGAGGATGGTAATCTGCTAGATTCTTCAGCTTCATTAACTAGCGTATCAACATGGACCATTTCTAATTTAAAATTGTATGCCGGAAATGGGGCTACTACTGGTAAATTGACGCTAGCTGTAAAAGAAGGTATTAAAGAGGCAGAAGTGTGTTCAAATTCATACTTTGTGTTGCCATCTGGATGTGTAACACCTTCAACCGGATCGCTTACTATCACTCCTGCGGGTAGTCAAACAATTGCTGCTGGACAATCTGCCACTTATGGCTTTCAGTCACCAACAAGTGGTGTATTCTATTCAATAGTAGATCAAAGTTCTGGTGGCTCTTTGGCATCAGGTGTATGGTCGACAGGTACTGATTTTTCAGTTATAACAAGACCGCTGACCACAAATACGGTTGCAGTTGTAAAAGGCGCGAGTCTTACAGCAAACGGCGAATCGTGTTCGGCAACTATAGCTTCACGTTCTGTATCCGTGACACCAGCACCACTGCCTATACATTTACTAGAATTCAATGGTAGCCATAAAGAAAATGGGAATGTATTGTTTTGGAGAACTGCATTGGAAGTGAATGCGAGTCATTTTGAAGTGGAACGTAGCACTACGGCTTCTAATTTTAGTAAAATCGGAAGGGTTAATCTTCAGGGATCCGGCTCTGTATATAGGTTTACTGATAATCAGCTGTCGTCGGCAACAAATTATTATCGCTTGAAAATGGTAGATACTGATGGTACATTTAGTTATAGCAGAATCATTGCCATACATAGTGAAGGAATGCTGCAATCAACAGCTGTATGGCCTAATCCGTTCAGTGAAGAACTAAATATTGAAACCTATTTAAGCGAAAGCGGAAGGATTAATATTCGCTTATTGAATGAAAGCGGTAGCCAGGTAGGTTTTAAACAAGCAGGAGGTCATCAAGGCATCAATAACATCAAGTTTGAATGCCCTAAAAACTTACCTCCAGGCATTTATATCTTGCAACTTCAAACCAATGAAGGGATGAGCCAGCAAAAGCTGATCCGTATAAATAACTGATAATCAATAATAGTCAGTAAATATTACTGGCTATTTATTTTATAGTTTGGTTTATAAAATAAACCAGTTTATGTTTGCGGTACAATAGTTATCCAAATGCGACTGCTACTTTCTAGTTTTATTTTCTTCTTCTGTCAGACTCTTTTAGCACAAACCACTTTAACAGGGATCGTAAAAGATGCAAAGCAAAATGCTATTCCCGGAGCCAGTATTTCATTGAAAGAAACATATGATGGGGCTACCAGTGATTCAACGGGGCGTTTCTCCTTTAAATCAACAGAAAAAGGAGAGCAGGTGCTAGTAGTAACAGCCATTGGCTATAAGCCATTTGAACAAAAGCTTTTGCTGCAAGGAAGCAATCAGCAAGTAACTATTACCTTAAAGGAAGATGTAACCGAATTAAAAGCCGTAGTGATCTCTGCTGGAGCATTCGAGGCCAGCGATCGTAAAAAAACAACAGTACTAAATCCCATTGATATTGTTACCACAGCTTCAGCCAATGCAGATGTAACAGGTGCCTTAAAAACGCTACCAGGGGCACAGCAGGTAGGTGAAAGCGAAGGTTTGTTTGTAAGAGGTGGAACGGCTGCAGAAACCAAAACATTTATAGATGGTACATTGGTCAATAACTTTTTCTATAGCAGCATTCCTAATGTAGCTACACGTGGGCGCTTTAATCCTTTCATATTTAAGGGTACCGTTTTTAGTACCGGGGGGTATTCCGCCTTATATGGTCAAGCGCTTTCTTCAGCAGTCATTCTGGAGTCTATTGATCTACCAGAACAGAGTTCTGCAAATTTGGGTGTTTCAGTAATAGGATTATCAGGAGGATATCAGCAATTAGCAAAAGATAAACGATCATCCTGGGGCGTAAGCTATGGATATACCAATCTCTGGCTGGCATTTAAGGCCATTAAGCAGAGACAGGATTTTTCTCAAATACCTATTTACCATACGGCAGATGCCAATTTTCGTATTAAAACGTCCCGTACAGGTATGTTGAAGTACTATGGCTATTTTAGTACAAACAAGCTAGGTTTCACAGAACCAAGCATCGATACATTGGGTTTTAATGATGCATTCCGCCTTTCCAATTTCAATATGTATCATAACCTGTCTTATAAGGAGAGTTTAAATAATGGTTGGAAAATCATTGTTGGTACCTCTTTTACAAACAATAAGGATGATATAGAAGGATACCTGCAAAATGGTGAAGACAAGAAAGTTGTAGTAGAAGAATTAGAGAGAAAGAATTTTGCATTAGATAGCAAGAGTAGTTTTGTTAATGGCAGGCTGGTATTGGAGAAAAAGCTGCAGGGACTAAGCATGTTGCGCTTTGGAGGTGAATATAACTATAGTAATGAAAAGCCTATTATTACTACTTATAATGGTGCCGCCTATAAAAATAGTTTAGTGCAAAACGTTAGTGCGGCATTTGCTGAAAGCGATATTTACATCACCAATAATATGGCAGCAAAGATTGGTACGCGTGCAGAGTATGCTTCTGTAATTGATAAAATTAATATCGCTCCAAGAGTTTCATTAGCCTACAAGCTGGGCACAAATAGCCAGGCATCGGTAGCATACGGCATCTTTTATCAGAATCCTGAAAACCGTTATTTGCCTGCTATAACAGATTTACAGTTTGCAAAAGCCACACACTACATAGCGCAATATCAAAAAATAGCAAGCGACAGAACACTGCGTGCGGAAGTCTTTTATAAGAAATATGATAACCTAATTAAAACAGATTATCGAAATAATAGAGAAGTTGCTATTAATAGTAAAGGCTATGGTGAAGCCAGTGGATTTGACTTTTTCTGGCGCGATAAGAAGACATTCAAGCAATTTGACTATTGGATATCTTATTCATATCTTGATACAAAGCGTGATTTTATAAATTATCCTCAGGCTATTCAGCCTTCCTTTGCAGCAAGGCATACAGGGTCGTTAGTAGTAAAGAAATTTGTAAGCAAATTAAAAACGCAGTTCAATGGTTCTTATACCTATGCTTCTGGCCGCCCTTACTACAATATAAGCTATGATAATACAACAAGTAAGTTTAGTATAATGGATCAAGGTAGAACTATTGATTATAATAGTTTGAGCTTAAGTGTAAACTATTTGCCCAATGTGTTTAAGCAAGGCGGAAACAAATTCACTGTACTGGTATTCTCGATTAATAATGTATTAAACAGCAAACAGGTTTACGGTTACAAATACTCGTATAATGGATATCGAAAGGAAGCGATTACTCCATCGTCAAAGATGTTTGTTTTCATTGGTGCCTTTATTTCATTTGGCGTAGATCGTACGCAGGATGTGATCAATAACAACTTGTAATGGTGTTGTCACTGTCTTAGGTAAATTAAAACCATCGACAATTGTAAAGATTAACTATCCGCCTATGACAACGCTACATCCTATGGAAATAGAGAACGTAAAGCTTAATTGATTTAAAAATATATAATCAAACATTCGTTATGAAAAAGATAGCCTTATTTGTTATTAGTAGCTTCATTGTGGCTAAGTCGTTCGCACAAAGTGAAAAATATCTTAAAGCCATGGAAGCTAAAGTCGCTATTGTAGAAACCATGCGCAGTCCAGATGAATTAAGGGACTTAGCCAATACTTTTGAGCGTATTGCTGATGCCGAAAAGAATCAATGGCAACCCTATTACTATGCGGCTTTGGCGCAGGTAAACTCAGGTTATGCTTTAAGCAATGGCCAAATGGGTGGTCTTGCTGATAAGCTGGATCCCATTGCAGACAAAGCAGAAGAGTTGATTAATAAAGCTGAGGCTCTAAGCAAGGATAATTCTGAAATTTTCATTGTAAAGAAAATGATTGCCACACTTCGAATGATGGCCGATCCACAAAATCGTTACATGCAGTATGGGCCCAAAGCACAACAGGCACTAGATGCCGCGAAGAAATTAGATCCTAACAATCCAAGAGTGTATCTGCTGGAAGGGCAGGATAAGTTTTTTACACCAGAACAATTCGGTGGCAGCAAGACTGTGGCAAAACAATTGTTTGAAACAGCCCTCGGTAAATTTGAGACATTCAAGCCGGCATCTTCCATTGACCCAACATGGGGGAAAGGGACAACACAGTATTTTTTAAGCCAGATTAAATAAGTTTGTTACCATTGTAATACATGGAAGATAAATTTTCACCACAGGAAAGTCTGCTCTTAATTCAATCCATGATTGAAAAGACAAAGAGTGGTATTAGCGGAAACCGCTTCTACTTCTTGCTTTGGGGGTGGATCACTTTTATTAGTATTCTGATCCAATTCTTCTTAAAAGTAGTAGTTGGTTATAAGCACCATTACCTGGTATGGTTTATTACTGTTGTGCCGATAGTGATTACTATTTTACACACCAGGAGGAAGGGGCGAAAACATGGTGTGCGTACCTATGTTGGGGAAAGCATGGGAAACTTGTGGACAGGTATTGGCATATCTTTCTTTGTATTAGTTTTTCTGATTTCAAATACAGCGCAGGGATGGCTCATTGGCTATCCCTTCTTTATACTTTTCTATGGGTTAGGAACTTTTATTTCCGGAAAGATCCTGCAATTCAAACCTTTTGTTATTGGCGGAATTATTAATTGGATACTGGCTTGTGGTGCTATATTAGTGCACTTTGATTACCAGATGTTATTTGCTGCAGCAGCTATCCTAATTAGCTATCTCATCCCGGCCTATTTAATAAAGTCAGAAGCTAAATAATATTTCATGGAAGAAAGAAGAATGACGGAGCAGGAAAGTATGTTGATCATTCAGCAAATGATTCATACCGCTAAAAACGAACAAAAAGACAATGGTAAAGGTTGGATTCTTTGGGGTTGGCTTTTATTGGCTGCTTCAATCTTAACCTTTTTTAATATTCAGTTCCGCTGGTTCTCCACTTTTTTCTTTTGGAACGCATTTGGTGGTATAGCCTTACTCTTTTTTATTTATACGGTGATGCGATTTTTTTTTGGTAAAGGACAGGAGCCAGTTCGTACGTACACTGGAGACTTATTTGAAAGACTAAATATTGGTTTTTTTATTTTTCTGGCTTTTATTATTGTATCGATCAATATGGGAGTTGGTCCTGAAAAGGGTTTTTCTATATTGATTGGGTTATATGGTTTTTGGGTGCTCATATATGGTACAGCGCTTAATTTTAAGCCTTCCATAATAGGAGCATATATTACCTGGGCTATTGCATTCGTAAGCCTGTTCATCAGAGAGTTTCAATGGATCATGCTGTTGCATGGGGTGGCCGTTTTATGCGGTTACATAATACCTGGCCATTTAGCTAATGTCGAGTTTAATAAAATTCAAAAAGAGACGAGTCTGAAAAGTGTTTAAAGATCTTGATCCTATATTACATTCTCAGTTGCGCTTAGCCGTTATTTCTCTGCTTATAGGAGTGAAAGAAGCGGAGTTTACGTTTATTAAAGAAAAAACAGGCGCTACTGCTGGGAACTTAAGTGTGCAAGTACAAAAGCTAAAAGAGGCTGGCTATATTGAAGTGGTTAAACAGTTTAAGGATAATTACCCGCAGACCATTTGTAAAATTACCCAAACGGGTATAGCTGCTTTTGAGCAGTATGTGAAAGATCTACAGGCCTATATAAATAAAAGCCCCTGAAAAGGGGCTTCGGTAATAGTTCGTGCCTGAAGAAAACGAACGATCGTTTGTTGTTTTTATTAAAGTGTCAACGTATTATTTAAAAAATTTTATTCTTTGAGTAGCGGTGTTGCTACTTACTTCCAAAATATACAAGCCTTTCGGTAATGTGTTTATATCGAGTGCAGCAGCGTTTATGCCTTTGACTGTACTAAGCTGTTGGCTAAATATTTTACTGCCATTTATAGTATAAATGTGAGCAAATGTTTGTTCGACTACTTCTGTATTAAAAGTAAAGCGGAGTGTTGATTGGCTGGGATTTATTGCCAGGAAAATAGAGTTGTTTGTATTGGCTATTTGTTGTTTTATCAGTACTGTTTTAGAATAGGCTGAGGGCGCATCATTATTAATGATTTGCAGCCGATAATAAACTCCTGTCCCTGATGTTAAAGACTCTCTGTAGGTATACTCTTGTTTGCCTTTGTTTGTTGATGTAAGAACAACTCCAGCTTCTTTAAACGTTTTACCATCACTACTTTTCTCAACCTTAAAGTATTCACCTGTTTCATTATCATCTACTGACCAATGTAATATCGCTTGGTTGTTTGATGCCTGGCCAGTAAAACTCAAGAGCTTAATAGGCAATGGGGCTGTTGCAGTAGGATAGTTGATCGTTACGGTAGCAGTAGAAGTAAGTGGTGCGTATCCGTCGTCACTAATAGTATATGTAAATGTTACCGGACCACCAGTAAAGCCTGCATTGGGCGTAAAGGTAAAGGCACCGTTTGAATTGTAGCTAACTGTACCATCAGTAGGTTGAACAACATTGGTTAAACTGATTTTTTCAAAATAGGGTGTAATGCTGTTGGGGTCGGTATCATTGGTTAATAAGTTGCCTGAATATGCAACTATTGTGGGACTGATATAGGAGTCGTTATTTGCATTCGGAGCACTGTTACAAAAGCTGGCATAATGAAAAGAACCATCAACATCGAAGTTGTCAATAAGAATATAGTTAGTGCTAGGGGAGCCTGCCGTACTAGTATAGCTTAAAGATACCCGATAGGTGCCTGCAGCGAGATCAGGTAATGAATAACTTCGATAATTAGTGTTTGTTATAGTAAAATTATCTAATGTTTGTACAGTGCCGTTTTGAGAAATAATATTGACTTGTAAGCTAAAGCTGCTTGAATTAGTAGTTGCTTTATAGTCAAACTTTATAGAAGTTTTATCGTTGGATTTGAAATTTATGAACGGCGTTGTTAACGTGGCTGTGGTAACTCCTTTCGTAGAGGCAGCATCATTATTGTTGCCATTTCCTGCGTCTGCTTCTAAAATAAAGCCACTGTTAGCCCAGCAATTACTATTAGTTGGTACGCTGCCTTCGAATTTTACAGGAAAGCTCTGCGCTTTTGTTGAATTCCAAGCAAAACAAAGCAGGCCTAAAGTGAATAGGGTAAAAATGCGATTCATTTTCTTAGGGTTTGATTAGATGATTATCAAGCTCCCACAGAAGTACTGGATGGTTTTAGAGGTTTATCCGGGTTGGATTACTGGTGAAACGGGTTACGTTTCATTTAGCATGGTAATAATTTCAGTATTAGCGGTAAGTGCCGGAGACAGAATGTTCCTTTGTATAGGAGAGAACGTTTAGGCTACGGAACTATAATAATCACTTAAGCGTTTTGGCGCCTTTTCTTAGTGTTATTACTCAAACATACTAGGGGTATTTTACTAATACAAGTGGCTTGAAAAAATGAGGTTATTTTACTACATGGTTAGTCTAGCTGTATGTATGGGGCGATGCAGCATGAAATGGATAAAAGTAAAGGGCCGCAATAGCAATAGCTATACGGCCCTTTTAGAAAACAATGGAAATTAGATTATTTAGCGGTCAATAGAATCATCAATTTTTTCATCTTCTACATTACGCAATACTTCTGCTGTAATCTTGCGTAATGGATTTCGATTTCGTTCATCAAATTCATTACGGCGGTTGATAATATCAACACACTCAAAAACAGCTGATATAAAGGAAGATGGTTCGGCAATATTTTTACCCGCTATATCAAATGCAGTTCCATGATCGGGCGATGTACGTACAAAAGAAAGGCCAGCTGTGAAATTAACCCCTTCATTGGCTGCTATGGTTTTAAAAGGAATGAGTCCTTGATCATGGTACATAGCAAGTACAGCATCAAACTGCTGGTAACTATGGCGCGCAAAAAATGCATCGGCACTAAACGGTCCATAAATCAATTTGTCTTGTTGCTTAGCTTCTTTGATTGCGGGTTTTATGATTGTTTCTTCTTCATTACCAACTAAGCCCTCATCACCAGCATGTGGGTTTAATCCCAACACGGCAATCTTTGGTTTATCAATGCCAAAATCGCGTTGTAGGCATTGGTGTAATAAGCGAAGTTTAGAAACAATCATGGCTTTAGTAATAGTAGATGCTATCTCCTTTACGGGTATATGCTCTGTTACCAGTGCTACTCGCAAGTTATCAGCATACAATATCATCAGTACATCTTCCGCGCCACTGGCGGCTTTTAAGTAAGGTGTATGGCCGGTATAGTTGAAGGATTCCGACTGTACATTCTTCTTATGGATGGGAGCTGTTACAATACCTTGAATATGTCCTTCCTGCAAGGCCTGCATTGCTGACTGCAAGGATTTAACGGCATAGCGGCCACCTACTTCGTTTAATTGGCCAGGCGTAATGGTTACCTCTTCTTCCCAGCAATTAAAAACATTGATCTGCTTATGATTGACTTTGGAAAAGTCTTTAATAACCTGGTAGTTGAAATGGTTATCAGTAGCACCCTTTCGGTAAAAGTTGACCAGTTTGTTAGAAGCAAAAATGATAGGTGTACACTGCTCCAGGATCCGGTTATCGGAGAAAGTTTTAATGATAACCTCCATCCCTATACCGTTAAGGTCGCCACAACTGATGCCTATGATGGGTTTATGTAGATATTGCATACAAGTCTTTATTTCAATGCCTAAAGGTAGGAATCAGTGGGGGATATTACTATAAAAGAGAAAACAGGAGTTCTGGGGTGGTCAAATTAAGATAGTCAAATGAACGGTTTTGATGATCTCTTATCTGTAGATTACAGACCGAAGTTCCACATTTTATAAGAAGAGTAAAACTGCTCTTTTTTTATCGTAAATGTACTAGATGATATATGTAAACCTTCTATGGTATGAAGAGGGCTTTTTGTTGGATGAATTGTCAATTACAGGGAATGTAGTGTTCTTTCTATTGTGAATGTAGGTGGTATGCGTTTTCTTTGCGGCTTCTGTATATCGGAAAAACCAAACCCATTTAATCCGCTTATGAAGACTACGGTGTTGAACCTTACTAATTTCAAGTTAGTAGTAAGGTTATTGTCTTGTTTACTATTTCCTTTATTCTCTTATTCGCAAACCTTTTTTGGTGTATCCAGTAGTTCCGCTGATGGTACAGCGCAAACCGGGACCACGGTATCGATAACACCGCCAGGCTCTATGGCCACCGGTGATCTTGTTGTCATTTATGCGCTTTTTACTTCCAAAAACGGTGCTCTCGCTATGTCTGCTACAGGCGGACAGAGTTGGACCACAGAATCGAGTGGTACTAATAATGCCAGTAATTTAAGTTATACTATTTTTTGGTGCCGCTTCAATGGTACTTGGTCAACAACCCCTTCGGTTACCGATGGTGCGACCGCTTCCGGTCCGCTTTCGGCCACCATGTATGTATACCGGCCCACCAGCTCCAGTAGTGTATGGGGAATAGATAAAAAAGCAGATGTAAGTGCAAATGCCGCTACTACCATTTCCATTGCAGGTGTTACCGCGGCCTTCCCCAATACAGTAACAATGGCGTTTTGGAGCAGTCCGGCCACCAATACCTGGGGGTCGCTGACCAATACTACTGAATGGAGCAAAACCAGCCTGGATGCACAAAACAGGAATACCAGCCAGTCGTATTCGGCCGCCTATAATATTCGTTCCACAGCCGGAGCCGTAGCCAGCGTGGCACAAACGCAATCTACAAGCGAAAAATCACTCACCAGTCTTATTGGCTGGTATGAAATTGCCCGACCTGCAAACGATCAATGTGCAAATGCATTTACACTAAGTAGCAATACTAATTGCACTACCACATCGTGTACCTTAAATGTCGCTACCACCTATACTGCCACAGCCAATGCTTGTGGTACCAATAATAATGACGTTTGGTATTCGTTTGTAGCCAAGTCGCCCAATCCGACCATTACTCTAACCGGCGCCCCAACCGATGCGCGGGCCCAGATCATGGCGGGAGATTGCACCGGCGGCTTTGCTGCAGTAGGCAGTTGCCCATCCTCTACCACCACCTCTGCCAGCGGGCTAACGGTAGGGGCCACTTATTATGTGAGGGTGTATTCTACCTCGAATGCCAGTGGAACCTTCACCATCTGTATCACCGATCCGCCACCAGCGCCATCTAATGATCTTTGTTTGAATGCCCTTCCTTTGACTAGCAACTTTACCTGCACTACTACGTCAGGCACGTTAAATGCTTCAACAACTTATACTGCCACAACCAATGCTTGTGGTACCAATAATGATGTTTGGTATTCCTTTGTAGCCCAATCGCCTAATCCTACAATAACTTTGGGTGGTACACCTGCAGATACGCGGGCCCAGATCATGTCGGGTACCTGCACCGGCGGCTTTGCTGCAGTAGGTAGTTGCCCATCCTCTACCACAACCTCTGCCAGTGGGCTAACGGTAGGGGCTACCTATTATGTGCGGGTATTTTCCAACTCCAATGCCACCGGAACCTTCACCATCTGTATCACCGATCCGCCACCTGTTACTGGAGGTCGCATGAATGAAGTGTACAGGCAAACCACACTATCTGCTGCCAATGTTTTAGATAATCCATGGGAAGTGACGTATGGCCCTGACAACTATCTGTGGATCACAGAAGCAAAAGGATATAAAGTTTACCGCATGGATCCCAATACAGGAGCGAAAACGACTGTGTTAGATCTTAACTCCACTAGTACTGATCTTAGTGCCTGGGGGGCAGATTCTTTAAGAGCGGTAAACCTTACAAGCACAAGCAATTGGAATACAAGTGCCAATGCCTGGCCGCAGGGTGGATTGGCTGGCTTGGCGCTTCATCCTGATTTTTTAAATCCCGACAGTGCGTTTGTCTATATCTCTTATGTTCACCGCTACCTATATACTGCTAGCGGGGATGCCGGTATATTTTTCAGAAATAAATTAGTTCGGTTTACCTATAACAGTAGCACCGGCAAATTGGGGTCGCCAGTAGTGCTTTGTGATACCTTGCCAGGTGGACAAGATCATAACTCACAAAGAATGATCATAGCCCCGGTTGTAAAAGGAGGCAAGAACTATTTATTTTATGCTCAAGGAGATATGGGGGCTGGCCAGTTTAGCAACAAGTGGCGGACCAATAACGCACAGAATCTGGCTTCTTATGAAGGGAAAATTCTTCGGTTTAACCTGGTTTCAGATAAAGATAGCAATCCCTGGATTCCTAACGACAACCCCTATTCCTCCTCTAGTGCCGTGTATAGCATGGGTATTCGGAACAACCAAGGTTTTGCTTATGATAGTTCACTCAATATTTTGTACGGCTCCTCTCACGGACCATTCAGTGATGATGAAATAAATATTATAAAGGGTCATAAAAATTATGGACACCCCTTGGTTATAGGCTATTCATGGGATGGTAACGTTAATGGAACGACCGCTGGCGCCGGTCCTAAAATGGGCCAGGCGCATCCGTCCAGCTGCCCAATTATCAACGATGAAGCGGACACTGCATCGAAAATTCCAGATTACCAGGAGCCGCTTTTCTCAGCGTATCCTAACTCTCCAACTTACCCAAGTATCACCACTTTGTGGAATAATACAACCGGTGATAATTCACAATGGCCCTCCGAAGGTTGGTCAGGATTAGATTTATACACAAACTCCATCATACCGGGTTGGAAACATTCTTTGGTAGCTTCTTCGTTGAAATGGGGTCGATTGGTACGAATGAAACTGAACAGCACAGGTGATACTGTTATAAAGTCTGGTGGCGCCGATACGGTCAGTTATTTTGGAAGTACAAACCGTTACCGTGATATTGCCTTTGCGCCTAATGGCAAAGATATTTATGTTATCATGGACAGAGGGTCGACTACCTCTGGTCCTAGTGCTCTCAACCCCATTGTGCCGGCCTGTCCGGGCTGCCTGCAGAAATACACGTTCCTGGGTTATAGAGTAAATAGCGGTAGTGGAAACAGGAGTTATATATCAAATAGTATTGACATTGCTCCTGGTAAAGCCGATGGGTTTGAAACAGCCAATAAGGTTGTCATTAATGCGGCCAATGGTAACACTAATCTTTGGGTGCCTATTACTGATTCCAATAGTAATATAGTGGCAGAAATCTATTCACAGGGGCGTGATTTGGACACGGTGACCACCACTATTTACACAAAAACCGATACCAGTCGCCTAGCAAATGGGAAAAGTTACCTGAACAGGAATTTAACGATCTCGCCACAAAAGCAACCAGGCGGACAAGTTTTGATTCGGTTGTATATTTCCAAAAAAGAATTTAATCAATTGGTAAAAGATGGAGGCGTTGGAACGATCAGTGGATTGAAGATCATCAAGAATGAGGATTCTGCTACAACAGTTATCTCTTCTAACACCAATCTTGTAAATACCTCCATAGCTGAAGACTTTGGTTCAAATGGCTTTGTACTTCAGGGTGATATTAGTGGTTTTTCCTCTTTCTATTTTGCTTCCGATGTCGTGCCTTTGCCACTTCAGTTCCTTAGTTTCAAGGGAGCTTTACAGAACAATGCAGCCCTGCTTCAATGGGAAACAGCGAATGAAGTCAATACATCGCACTTTGTAATAGAGAGAAGTATTGATGGTTCTAGCTTTAATGCCATTGGTACAGTAGCAGCTGCTGGTCATTTTGCAGGTACATTAAAGTATAGCTATTTAGATAATAAAGCCCTGCTTCAATCTGCTTCCAAGCTTTATTACAGGCTAAAACAGGTTGATGAGAATGGCAGTTTCAGCTATAGCAAAACCATTGCTATAGACTTGAATTCAGACTTTACAGTTACAATGCATCCTAATCCAATTACAGATGTATTGAAGATCAGGCTTGCGCTGTCAAAAGCACAGAAGATCCACATCAGTGTAACTGATATGAGTGGCCGTTCTGTATATAATGGGTACAAATTGGTAAGTGAGGGTAATAATGAGTTACAGATCAATACTAAGTCTTGGCCTGCTCAAGTGTATTCTGTTAAAATCACTGGAAGTGACAGCAAGCCCATTGCTACACAAAACGTGATTAAATTGTAATTCAAACATAGGTTTGTATATAAAACCCCTCTCATTGAGAGGGGTTTTACTTTTTCAGCGATTGTAGATATTGCCCCAGTTGTCTCAATAGTAGTTGTATGGATGATTGTATCTTATATAAGTAGCGTTTTGCTAAAACAATTTTTGATCCCAAGGGATTCTGAAAATCATTGAGTTATAGAAATTAAAAGAGAAGAAAGTAGCAGTTCGTTTTAAAAAAGGATGGATTATTCCATTATGGAGTTAAAAACAAATAAATAAAAGTAAAAATACGTATGAGTAAAAACACTCTATTTTATACGTATATATTACTTATTTATAGAGTAGTGTTTCTATTTAATAAAGTCCTCTTTATTGAATGAAGGGGGGGATGTTCGGATGAATTGTCAATTACAGGGAATGTAGTGTTCTTTCTATTGCGTATGTAGGTGGTATGCGTTTTCTTTGCCAACTCTATATATCGGAAAAACCAAACCCATTTAAATCCGCTATGAAGACTAATGTGTTGACCCTAACTAACTGCAAGGCAGTGGTAAGAATATTATTTATTCTTCTACTACCCTTATTCTCTTATTCGCAAACCTTTTTTGGTGTATCCAGTAGTTCCGCTGATGGTACAGCGCAAACCGGGACCACGGTATCGATAACACCGCCAGGCTCTATGGCCACCGGTGATCTTGTTGTCATTTATGCGCTTTTTACTTCCAAAAAAGGTGCTTTAGCCATTTCCGACATGGGCGGACAAAGTTGGACTACAGAATCGAGTGGCACCGATAACGCCAGTAATTTAAGTTATACTATTTTTTGGTGCCGCTTCAATGGTACTTGGTCAACAACCCCTTCGGTTACCGATGGTGCGACCGCTTCCGGTCCGCTTTCGGCCACCATGTATGTATACCGCCCAACAAATCCCAATAACTTATGGGGAATAGATAAAAAAGCAGATGTAAGTGCAAATGCCGCTACTACCATTTCCATTGCAGGTGTTACCGCGGCCTTCCCCAATACAGTAACAATGGCGTTTTGGAGCAGTCCGGCCACCAATACCTGGGGGTCGCTGACCAATACTACTGAATGGAGCAAAACCAGCCTTGATGCACAAAACAGGAATACCAGCCAGTCGTATTCGGCCGCCTATAATATTCGTTCCACAGCCGGAGCCGTAGCCAGCGTGGCACAAACGCAATCTACAAGCCTAAAATCACTCACCAGTCTTATTGGCTGGTATGAAATTGCTCCACCTACAAACGATCTGTGTTCAAATGCGATACCGTTAAACAGTGGCGCCTCCTGTACTGCGTCAACCTCTGTAACCTTAAATGTCGCTACCACCTATACTGCCACAGCCAATGCTTGTGGTACCAATAATAATGACGTTTGGTATTCGTTTGTAGCCAAGTCGCCCAATCCGACCATTACTCTAACCGGCGCCCCAACCGATGCGCGGGCCCAGATCATGGCGGGAGATTGCACCGGCGGCTTTGCTGCAGTAGGCAGTTGCCCATCCTCTACCACCACCTCTGCCAGCGGGCTAACGGTAGGGGCCACTTATTATGTGAGGGTGTATTCTACCTCGAATGCCAGTGGAACCTTCACCATCTGTATCACTGATCCTGTTCCTGCAAATGATAACTGTAATGGCGCATTTGCATTGACATCATCAACAACTTGCAATCCTACTAGTGGTAACTTATATCTTTCAACAACGTCTGCTACACCTAGCGCACCCTGTGCAAGTTCAGTAGCTTATGATGTATGGTATAGCTTTACAGCCCAAACGACTAATCCTACTATTACCCTTGGTGCTATAGGCTCAGACGTTACTTCTGCCAGATTGCAATTGTTTTCGGGGAGTTGTACTGGTGGGCTTACCTCGCTTTTTTGTGGCACTACTTCTATTGCCAGCAGTGGGTTGACAATAGGAAGCACCTACTATGTTAGGGTGTATTCATCAACCGGACCGGCCCCTACATCTACTGCTAATGCAGGCTTTACTATATGTGTAACAGATGTTCCTCCTCCAGCGCCTTCCAATGATGATTGCACTGGTGCTATTACCTTGCCCACCAATGGAAGTTGTAGCAAGGTATGGGGTACTGTAGCTGGTTCTACGGGTTCAGGAATAGTTGTTTCTACTGGTTGTACCGGGGCGTCGGGTTATGATGTATGGTACAAGTTTGATGCAATTGCTACCAGTACAACAATCACAACTGCCGATTTTGGAGCTAACTTTCAAAATCGACGTCTGCAATTATTTAGCGGCACTTGCGGTGCATTGACGGCAATAAGTTGTGGTACAGGTAATACGCTTAGCCCAACCACTTTAACAGTTGGAGCCACTTACTATATACGATTATTTTCAGCTGATGCTACCGCCCCGATAACTAATGGAGATTTTAGCATTTGTCTTACCACGGCTACTTCCAATATTGGCCCCCGCTTTGGTAACAGTTATGTAAATATTTCCAAAAAGTCTTTGGGTGGTGTCGTGCAAAAAGGTGATACCCTTGAAATACGGATGACAATCAATCATACGTCAGGCACATTGTATAAAATGAGGTATTTGGATGATGTTCCCACTAATACGCAAATGCTTGCTGGAACAAATGACAAGATTTCAGTAATCACCAATGAAGGTGTAGCTATACAGAATTATACCCCCGCTGCCGGTGATGATGCGGCTACATATATAGCTGCCCCTCCGGCAGGACAGCGCCAGATTAGAATGAATCTGGGCTTTGGTACTACTGTTGCACCATCTCCAACGCTTTCCGTACCGACTGATAACACGGAAACAGAAATTACGTCTGCTACCGGGCAAGCTATAGCTGGTTCCCATATTCCAAAAGGTGGTGGCGGATTACTTTTTGCTACATCGTTCCGTGTTGTGGTGACCGGTAATGTAGGTGATGTTATTACGCTTGGTGCTGGTAAATTTATTTATCGCAATGTTTCTACTGGTGGGTCTGATATTATACTTACGGCTAATCCTTACCAGATTTTGATATCTGATCCTATGAGTCTTTGTGCCAATTCCACTGGTGTGAATATGTCGCAGGAGTCTGGAGGAACCTTTGGGGCCGGCAGTAACCTGAACCGAAATCAAGATCTGGCCTTCCCCATTCCAGGCTATTCTTTTGTAAAAACATCTAACACTCAAGCTGTCGGCGATGGTCAATATGCTATTGTAAAGAATATGAGTCCACGGAGTGGTACCAATAGGGATGCTGATCGTAACCCAACCAGTACATTCTCTCTTCCTGATCAGCGGGCTGCGGACTATCGGATGTTTAATGGGTTCTGGGATATTGATGGTGACCATACTGGAACCAATAATGCGGTGGGTAATATCCCTACAGGAGATGGCGTTAGTAGCGGCTATATGTTAATGGTGAATGCTGACTTCGTGGCTTCTGAAACCTATCGCCAAACCCTAACCAATCTTTGCCCCAATACCTATTACGAATTTTCTGCCTGGTTCCGCAATATCTGTCCTAACTGCGGTATTGACTATGTAACGGGAAGTAACTATACACCAAGAACACCTGGTGTGTTGCCTAACCTTACGTTTGCATTGGATGGCTTAGACCGCTATAATACAGGTGAAATATCTTATCTATATCAAAATGGAAACAGCGGGGGCTGGGTGAAAAAAGGTTTCGTTTTCATTACTGGACCTACGCAGACAACAGCCACTCTTTCCATCCGCAATAACTCTCAAGGTGGTGGAGGAAACGACTGGGCGATGGATGATATTACAGTGGCTACTTGTTTGCCTAGCATGACCTATACGCCAACATTAAACCCTACCGTGTGTCAGTTTAATCCCATTACGATCAGTAATAAAATGCAGTCTTACTTCAGCAATTATACTCACTACAAGTGGCAAAGAAGTACAGATGGTGGTACTACATGGGCAGATATTTCTGGCCAGTCAGGCTCGGGATCGCCAACTTTGGTGGGCGGCCAATGGGAGTACAATACTTCTTATACCATACCGCCTGCGAATACTACTTTGGCTAATAATGGTGACCGCTACAGACAAATTGTGGCTACTACGGCAGCCAACCTAAATGGTTCCACCTGCCAGGCGACGGATGGTGTAAGTATCATATCCTTGAACGTTCTTCCGGATTGCACGCCGCTTACTACTAACTTGCTTTCTTTCAGTGGTAAGCTTCTGAATGATCATGCTCAGTTATTCTGGACTACATCTAAAGAAGCAGGTGAGTTGCATTTTGGTATTGAAAGAAGTGCAGATGGTATTCATTTTACTCGTATCGGTACGGTCAACGGTTATAATAATGCCCGTGCAGAAAATAATCACTATTCCTTTACCGACTCTTCTGCTTTTCCTGGTATGGCCTATTATCGCATAGCCATGACGGATAGCAGAACAGCGTATTCACGAACCATACAGTTGGGTAATAAATCCGAAGTATTTAATGTAACCGTCACTACCAATCCATTTGATAAACATGTGTCATTTAATGTGGTAGTTGACAAATATGCAAAAGTTCAAGTGTTGCTTTTAGATGCAACGGGTAATGTAGTAAAGGAGAAGGCCTACACGGCTTATACAGGACTTAATAACTTCAGTCTACAGCATACCGATGATCTGCCACCTGGTATTTATATCTTAAAAGTGTATAACCAAGAGCAATCGCAAAGTATAAAGCTGATTAAGAAGTAATTTTAACTTATCATGTTTGAAAACAAACCCTCCACATGGAGGGTTTGTTTTTTTTAATAGACCTTTGCAGGTATGTACACTCTCAAAAAATCGCTAGGCCAGCACTTTTTAAAGGACGAGAACATTTGCCATAAGATTGTAGTGGCCCTGCAGGAGCACCCATTTGAACAATTGCTGGAAGTAGGTCCTGGTGGTGGTGCTTTGACCAAGTATTTATTGCAGCTACCCAATATTCAATTTAAAGCGGTAGAAGTAGATGATGAGAAAGTGGTGTTTTTAAAAAAGACCTATCCTCAGTTAGCCGATAAGATCATTCACCAGAGTTTCCTGGATATTCAACCGCCCTTCGACGGTGCATTTACCGTAGTTGGCAATTTCCCTTATAATATTTCTACGCAGATCGTATTTAAGATCCTGGAGTGGCGTGATCAGGTGAATTGTATGGTGGGTATGTTTCAAAAAGAGGTGGCCCAGCGTATTGCTGCAAAAGAGGGTAATAAAGTGTATGGGGTAACCAGCGTACTTACACAGGCTTATTATGATGTGCAATACCTGTTTGATGTACATCAGAATTGTTTCAATCCGCCGCCCAAAGTAATGAGCGGTGTTATCCGGCTTACTCCTCGGAAAGCACCACTGGAAATACATGATCATAAGAAGTTCTTTATGTTAGTAAAAGCTGCGTTTAACCAGCGGCGCAAAACCTTACGTAATGCAGTGAAGCCGCTGTTTACAGAAGAGGTATTGAAAGACGATATTTTCAACAAGCGGGCGGAACAATTACGCATAGAGGATTTTGCAGCTCTTACCTTTCGAATGCAAGGGAGTTCTGCTAACGCTAAATAAAGTCTTCTTGTACATCGTACATAAACCACGGGTATCAATAACAGAAAAACGGATCTTTGCCTACCTTGACACGTAGTATGAAAAACATTATCATCGCAGCACCCGCTCACCCATTCTTGAAAGATGCTCTGGAAAGTAAAGGATATAACGTAAGCTACGAACCGGCTATATCTTACCAGGAGTTGATGCAACAGATTCCACAAGCAGAAGGTTTAGTGGTTACTACCCGGATGCGGATAGATAAAGCGCTTTTGGATGCTGCCAGCCAACTTAAATGGATAGGACGATTAGGAAGTGGCATGGAGTTGATTGATGTGCCTTATGCAGAAGCAAAAGGTATTCGTTGCATTAGCTCACCAGAAGGCAATAGAAATGCCGTGGCTGAGCATGCGTTGGCTTTGATCCTGAACCTGCTGAATCATATTACACGTGCACATAATGAAGTGAAAGAGGGTATCTGGCTTCGTAAAGAAAACCGAGGCATTGAACTTACCGGGAAAACAGTTGGCATTATTGGTTATGGTAATACCGGCAGTGCATTTGCCCGACTATTGCAGCCCTTTGGTGTAACCGTGCTGGCCTTAGATAAATACAAGCACGATTTTGCGCACGACTATATACAAGAAGCAACGCTGGAGCAAATACAGCAACAAGCACATATTATAAGCTTACATCTGCCACTAACAGAAGAAACACATCACCTGGCTAACACAGCCTTTTTTAGTGCCTTAAAGCAAACACCTTTTTTTATCACCACCTGCCGTGGGCCCGTTACCGATACCGCTGCTTTGATACAAGCGCTTAAACAAGGTCAGATAGCAGGAGCGGCACTGGATGTATTGGAAAACGAAAAGTTGGAAAAGTACTCTCCATTGGAAAAAGAGCAGCTAGCATTTCTTACAACGCAGCCCAATGTTATTGTTACGCCACACATAGCAGGTTACAGTCATGAAGCATATAAGCGAATGGCAGAAATACTCTTACAGAAACTAAGTAGTTCCTGTTAATACCCTATTGAATTGAGTATAAATGCGCAAGTAAAACCACGCAGATCGATCTGAAAATTTCACCTTTAAAATTGAGCGTATCTGCGCTGGTTTGCATTTGAGTAGGGGGCTAATTTAGCCTTAAATCTTACTCATATGAAAACACTTATGACTATCGCTTTTTTATCATTTATCACCATTACTACTTCAGCCGTTGCTACTCAATTACCAACCAGTACACCATCTGTAACGGTTACTTCTTTTAAGTCCTTCAAAATTCATCGTCAGGGCAAAGGAGTAACGCTTA
Organism: Flavisolibacter tropicus; assembly: GCF_001644645.1. Taxonomy (NCBI): domain Bacteria; kingdom Pseudomonadati; phylum Bacteroidota; class Chitinophagia; order Chitinophagales; family Chitinophagaceae; genus Flavisolibacter; species Flavisolibacter tropicus. The sequence continues at coordinate 4,492,504 of NZ_CP011390.1, forward strand.
GCTGGCAGCCTGCAACTGCCGATGTACAAGAGTTTGTAATTGAACGTTCTTATGATGGCGAATTTTTTGAAACCGTTTGTTCTGTAGGCTGCAACGGTACTTCTATTCATCGTTTTACCGATGAAAACGTTTTTCCTGGTTATATCCACTATCGCATTACCGCTGTAAATGCTGATGGTACTTCAGAGGCTTCACCTGTCCAGATGATCCGCATCGTACAACGTAAATAAAAGAAAAGCCTTCGGGCTTTTCTTTTTAACAAGTTGGCCGTACTAACCTAAACAACCCTTATGAAGACACGTCTACTTTTTATTACCTCCTTGTTTTTGTCCAAACTCATTTTTGCCCAGATCACCACACCCATCATTAAAGCGGGCTTCGGGGTAGATGCCGACCTGCGCGCCAACTATTTTGATGGGTTTTTACAAGCGGGCAATGACGACTGGTTTAATAATGGTACAGCGGGACCAGGCCAGTTTGTAATTGATACCACGGGTGCAGCTGCCATGGTTGCTCGCTTTGCTACTGATGCAGCATTTCGCAAGCAACCGTTCTTCCGTACCATGCGGGTACCACAATATTCTATTGTGAACAATAGAGTGTGGATCGATGCTGTTTACATACGCGATTATAATGGGCAATCTAACGGTGATGAAACCGCTTTTGTATCCAGTAATAAAAACGGTGCGAGTCCCGCTGTTTGGACGGGTGGTGCTACATCTGTATTAGATAAGAATGATATTGCCGAAATGATGGTACACGTACGCCGTGAAGGTCCAAAGGGCACCGATCCTCTTTGGTTTTTTGGGGGCGTATCGCTACAAGGCACTACGGGTAGCCGTTATTTTGATTTTGAGCTCTACCAAACTGATATTTTTTATACACGCTCTACCGGGCGTTTTACTAATTATGGTCCTGATGAAGGACATACTTCCTGGCAGTTTGATGCGGCAGGAAATATTTTAAAAACAGGCGATGTTATTTTCTCTGCGGAGTTCAGCAGTTCTTCGTTAACCTTGGTAGAAGCGCGAATATGGGTAAACAAAAGCGCCTTAAGTATCGCGCCAAAAACATTTGACTGGTCTGGCAGTTTTGATGGTGCATCTAACGGCTCTCAATTTGGCTATGCCAGTATTAAACCTAAAGTGGCTGGTACGTATTATACTGGCTTGCAAAGCGGTAATGGTACATGGGCAGGTCCATTTGGCTTTATTGATGATGCCGGTAATTACACTACTACCTATAAGGCCCGCCAGTTTATGGAGTTTTCCGTAAACCTTACTTATTTAGGTTTAGACCCGTTAACCCTTTTAGGTGGAAGCGCGTGTGGTTTACCGTTTCGTAGAATACTGGTAAAAACAAGGAGTTCTACTTCGTTTACGTCCGAGTTGAAAGACTTTATCGGGCCGTTTGATTTTTTTACAGCACCGCCGGTAGATGCCCAAGCTACAGTTCCCTATCTCTGCACACCAGGGCAGGTCAGTGAAATTAAAGTATTGAATCCTTTATCGGCTTCTGTATATACCTGGTCTACCCCCGATGGCCGCATTGTTGGTACTAACACTGGGCCCTCTATAACGGTAGATACCATTGGTACCTATATTGTGAGCCATCAATTGTTAGATGGCTGTAGCGCCTTTGCCAGCGATACAGTTATTGTAAGCAATGCACCAGTGGGTTGTACTACCTTACAGAATGGGTATCAATTGAAAGGGCGCATTCAGAATCGCAAATCCTATTTAAACTGGAAAGGCACTACCGGTGAAGGACAAACTTTTTGGCTGCAGCGCAGCACTGATGGAACCAACTTCAATACGGTGCAAACTGATTTTCCCCCTAACAATACAAGTGGATACAATACGGAAGATGATGTAAGCGGAATCAAAGCGCCTTCGATTTATTACCGGTTAATGATACGGGAAGCCTCGGGAAAAGTAAGCTATACGAATACGGTGCGTTTGCAAAACGAATGGCAGTCAGTAGGCGTGGTTGTATTTCCCAATCCGGCTACTGATAAAGTGCAGTTGTTGCTGCCGGCTGTAAAGCATACAGAAGCTTTTGTTAAGATATTTGATAGGGCCGGTGCTCTGGTATATATGGATAAAGTGATGTTGGGTGCATCTTCACAAGTATATGCTGTTAAAAATCCCGAACGCTGGCAGTCCGGACTTTACCTGGTGCAAGTGCAGGTAGGGGAGCTCAGCTTTACGCAGAAATTGATTCTGAATAATTCAGGTAAAACAGGCGAATAATGCCCCTACTATTATAAAATCAATATTTTTTTATCTTTGCATAGAATAGGCAACGCTTCGGTAACTACTGAAGCGTTGCTATTTTTTTCATATTACCCAAACGATTTTTGACTATGAGTGGTATTCAATACGTTACCAAAGAAACATTGGAACAAATGAGAGCTGAGCTGCAACGTATGAAAACGGTAGAACGTCCTGCAGCAGCAAGAGCTATAGCTGAGGCACGTGAAAAAGGTGACTTGCGTGAAAACGCAGAGTATGATGCGGCTAAAGAGGCTCAGGGAATCTTGGAGGCAAAGATCGCTCAATTAGATGGCCAGGTTGCTACAGCCCGTATTGTAGATGCCTCTACGATTGACACCAGCAAGGTTTCGATCCTGACAAAAGTAAAAGTGACCAATCTGAATACGAAAAAGCAGGTTACTTACCAGATAGTGAGTGAAGCTGAATCTGACCTGAAATCAGGAAAGATCTCTTCTACTTCGCCCATTGGTAAAGGCTTGTTAGGCAAGCAAGTAGGCGATGTAGCCGAAGTAACTGTTCCTGCAGGTGTTATTAAGTTCAAGGTAGAGGATATCACTATTTAATTAGCCAATTAGCTAATGTGCCGATTAGCTGATTGCTAAGTCGTTCACATCATCAGCTAATCAGCTAATCATCAAATTAGCTAATTATCATGAGCATTTTCTCAAAGATCATTGCCGGCGAAATACCCAGTTATAAGATTGCAGAGAATGAACAGTTCTTTGCCTTTCTGGATATTTTCCCGCTGCGAAAAGGACATGTATTGGTGATCCCTAAAATAGAAGTGGATAAGCTGTTTGACCTGCCGACCGACTACCTGTCGCAAATGCTGGTCTTTGCACAGCCTATTGCCACGGCTATTGAAAAAGCTTTTAAATGCAACCGTTGTGGTATTAGTGTGGTGGGTATAGAAGTGCCGCATGCACACATGCACCTGCTACCAATCAATTCGGCTAATGATTTGAACTTTACACAACCTAAGCTGAAACTTTCTGAAGCTGAATTAAAAGAAGTGCAGGAAAAGATATTGACCCAGCTTAACCTCAGCGCCTAAAGAGTAGCGCTTCGCGCTGTTTGTTTCACGCAGAGGCGCGGGGGACGCAGAGCGCGCCGGGGGCGCGGAGAGGGAGGAACCGCGGAGACACAAAGACACGAAGGGGCACAGAGAATAGGAAAAGAATTTAAAACAAAAGCACTCCACTTAAAGGAGTGCTTTTGTTTTATAGTTCATTCTTTCTTGAGCCTTGATCATTGAGTATTGAAAGTTGATTATTGAACATTCCTTCTTCATTCTTCCTTCCTTGTTCCTTGTTCAATATTCCTCTCCTTGTTAACTTTTCAACTTGTTAACCTGTCAACCTTCTCCTCCTAATCCTTCAAATCTGGAAAATCCTAGTTCTATCCTACTCTGTCCGGGTTTTCCTGCATAAACTTTTCCCAGCTGGAGACCGTTTTCTTCCGTGATGTTCTTTTGGGTGTGGGTAGTCCATCAGAAAAATGATGGCAGATAGCTACGGCCAAGGCATCCGTAGCATCAAAAGATACCAGGCCTTCTGGCAGCTGTACCAAGTGCTGCAGCATTTTAAACACCTGCTCTTTATCGGCATTACCAGTTCCGGTAATGGCTTGCTTTACCCGCTTGGGCGAATATTCCGCTACCGGTATATTCATGCTTAATGCGGCGGCCATGGCTACGCCCTGTGCCCGCCCCAGTTTGAGCATGGATTGTACGTTCTTTCCAAAGAACGGCGCTTCAATGGCAAACTCAGTAGGTTTATAAAGCTTTATCAGTTCTGCTACCTTGTCATAAATCAGGTGTAAGCGTTCGTAATTATCTTTTTTAGTAGGCAGTTTTAAAACGTTGATCTCTAATAGCTTGATCTTGTCTTTAACAATAGCTATCACACTATATCCCATGATTACGCTTCCGGGGTCGATACCTAAGACTATTTTATGCGGTTTTTCCAAGGCGGTGTTTATTTTTACCGCACATGCGGCTGAACAAAAATATTAAATTCCTGATCAATTACTTTTTGGGCCCGTTGCTATTTGCCTGGTTGTGTTTCTCTATTTACCAGCAGGTGAGCGGCCAGTCGCAGGTAGCGGCCACCTGGCTGCATTTGAAAGAAGCCCTGATCAATGGCAAAGGAGGTAACCTGGCACTGGCAATGTCATTAATGGTGGCCAATTGGGGACTGGAAACCGTTAAGTGGCAGATGGCTATAGCACCGGTACACCAGTTGCGCTTTTGGCAGGCCTTTAAAGCCGTTCTTTCTGGTGTAGCTTTTTCCATTACTACTCCTAACCGTACAGGCGAATATGTGGGACGTATGCTGTATATGCCAGAGGGCAAGCGGTTAAAAGTTATTGCTGTTACCTTGATCAGCAGTTGCAGCCAGTTGCTGATCACTTTTTTGTTGGGCACTATTGGATTGATCGTGCTAAAATCAGCATTGCTGAAAGCATGGCCTGCATTGGACGTTTGGTATCCTTACATTGTAACAGGCCTAGTCTGCGGTACTAGTATTTTAACACTGCTTTATTGTAAAGTTTCGCAACTGGAGCGGTGGGCCGAGCAATGGCTGAAACGTAATAAGTATCTTTATTTGGTAGAGGCGTTGCGCAATTATAGCATGCAACGTTTGGCTGCCATCTTGCTTCTTTCTTTTACCCGGTTTTGTGTGTTTGTGGTGCAGTATATTTTACTTTTTCATTTATTTGAAGTCCATATACCTGCAGTGACACTTTTTTGGATCATGAGCCTTATATTTTTAGGATTAGCCATTGTTCCAAGCATCACTTTAGTTGAAATCGGTGTCAGAGGAGAGATAAGCTTGTTGTTAGCAGGCTTGTATTCAAGCAATAACCTGGGTATATTACTGACGTCTGTGTCCATTTGGCTGATCAATCTGATCATCCCTGCGCTAGCTGGTAGTGTGTTGATATTGGGCATACGGATATTCAAAAAACGAAAAGAACGACAACAGGCGTATAAAGGAAAGCAGGCGGAAGTTTTATAAGGCGAATTTTAAAACTAATGGCGTCATGAAGCGATTTAAATCTGTACTGTTACTATTCGGACTGTCTATACTTGTGGGATTAAGAGCTGAAACGCCGGTACAGGAAACACCTGTCGAAACGTACGATACATTTTGCAGTATACGCAACAATTCTTTTTTGCCTGGCGAGGAACTGAAGTTTACCGTTTACTATTCTCTATTTGGTATTTATGTAAATGCGGGTCATGCTACCGCCGTTACTTCATTGGAGCATGTCAACAATAAACCCGTGTATCACGTGGTAGGAACGGGCGGATCTAACTCATCGTACAGTTGGGTAGGGAAGGTCAATAACCGCTACGAATCTTACATCGATACCATGACCTTTCAGCCGGTAAAGTTTGTTCGCAACGTGCACGAGAACAACCACAAGAAGTACGAAAATGTAACGTTTAACCGGGTGGCTAATACGGCCATCAGTAACGACGGCGTGTTTAAGGTGCCCGCCTGTGTACAGGACGTGGTAAGCTCTATTTACTTTGCGCGCAACATCAATTTTGATAAGTATAAACCTGGCGACAAGATCTCTTTCAGCATGTTCATCGATAACGAGGTGTACAACATGTATATCCGTTTCATGGGCAGAGAGGAGATCAAAACCAAGTACGGTAGATTCCGCACTATCAAGATTAAACCATTACTTGTGAAGGGTGATGTATTTGATGGCGGTGAGAAGATGAACCTGTGGGTAACGGACGACGCTAACCGAATTCCGGTGCGCGCCGAATCTCCATTAACCGTAGGTAGTATTAAAGTAGACATGATGGGCTACAAGAACCTGCGCTACCCGCTGACATCGCTGATGAAGGTGCGTTGATAAAACGTGAGAGAGCGCTGCAAGCTGCACGCTACAAGCTGCAAGCAGAGCGCGCCGGAGCGCGCGGAGAGAGAGGAACCACAGAGGTACAGCGAACACAAAGGAGCACAGAAAAAGGGTTTCGCACAGAGCAAAGGAGAAGGATTTTGTGATTTCGGATTTCAGGTTTCAATCTTCCACTCTTAACCTGCATGCCAATCATAACGCCTCTGGCTTTTGTCATCCCGAACGCAGTGAGGGATCTCAGAGACTACGGTTATAGGACAAACTGCAATCATGGGAACTCTTGCTGTCAGGCGTAACTTGATCCTGAGCCTGTCGAAGGGAGCATCTGCTTTTATACTAAAAGAAAGTCTCAAAACCCAAATGCCAACTAACGCAAAAGCGTATCCGCCGCTAGCAGTACATAGCACTTCTCCTGCCGTATAGCAATACTATCTCACACCTGACCACGAAAAGAGGATCCGTTCAAACGATAGTGATCTATTGATCCTATGTATATTTAGCATACCTATTCAAAGTATTCAACATGCGCTATACTTTACTAACTGCCCTTTTTTGTTTATCTGCATTTATCATGCATGCTCAATCCAAACTGAATATCACTTTAAAGCGAGAATTAGATAGCATGCTGGTACTCGACCAGAAATACCGCAATATTTTAAGTTTAGACCTAGAGGAAAAAGGCGATTCATTGGCATCAGTTTATAGTATTAAGAAGGAGGATTTAACTGATTACTTATGGAAGCAACAATTGTTAATCGATTCCTTAAATACAATACGTGTAATTGAAATAATAAAGACACATGGCTATCCGGGAATTTCGCTAGTAGGTGAGCCTGCAAACGAAGCTGTATTTTATATTATTCAGCACTCTAAAGTCATTGACACATACCTGCCTTTTATAAAGGAAGCTGCAGAGAAAAAGGAACTTCGTTTCTCGCTTTATGCTATGATGCTTGACCGGTCATTAATGTTCCAGGGAAAAGAACAGCTCTATGGAACACAAGGAACATCCTTTTATGTAAAGAATCCGCAAACTGGTGCAAGTGAAAGAAAATGGATCATATGGCCCATAAAAGATGTCGCAACTGTAAATAAAAGAAGAAAGGATGCTGGCTTTGAACAAACTGTTGAGGACAATGCTAAGCGGTTAGGCATTGAATACCAAGCGCTGACTTTGGAAGAGGTAAATAGAATGAGAGGGTTTTAACCATTTTCGTTAGATATAGTAAGTGGTGCTGTGATTAGCCTTCCAATTGCACTACCTTTATTCTCCCTCCTTGTGATATTCCCATCTGTACCACATGTCCTATTATTTCACCTTTAAATAAATCAGATGGAAACCTCAACCGCTGTTGCTACTTCTCCTTCATTAAAACTTGTTCAGCAGGCTTACACCGATTTTGCTAATGGAAACATTGCCGGCATCATTGATGCTTGTGCTGATGATGTGGCCTTTGGAACATACAGTAATCCGTATGTTCATCCTTCCGGGTATTTCTATGGAAAGGAAGGTGCGATAGAGTTCTTTAAGCAAGTGGAGGCGAACTACAATATCACCCTCTTTGAGCCACAGGAGTTTATTACTCAAGGCGATCGAGTGATGGTGCTAGGCCGCCAGACGGCAACCGTTAAACAAACCGGCAAGACCATTGATCACAAATGGTGTATGAGCTTTACTGTGCTCAATGGAAAGATCAAAGATTTTTTTGAGTTTGGTGACTCTTACCTGATCGCACAGGCTTTCCAGTAAGATTGAACCGCTTCTCTTTTGTTGTTGGTGTTTAGTAACAATGCAGCTATTCCATATCTCTATCAGATATGGAATGGCTATTCATATGTACCAATGCTAAACAAAGTACATAACAAGCTATGGTATCCTATCTTTGATCATTGTGTTGTATGCTATTATTACAACACAATGATACTTACCTAAACAACCAACCATGACAACCAATAATACCATCCGTGTAGAAACACAAATGATGATCCGCAAGCCGGTAGATCAGGTGTTCCAGGCATTTATTGATCCAGCTATTACCACCAACTTTTGGTTTACCAAATCCAGCGGGTTATTAGAAGCCGGTAAGACCATAACCTGGGAGTGGGAGATGTATGGTGTATCTATCAACGTGGTGGTAAAAGAAATTATTCCCAATCAGAAGATTGCCACCGAGTGGGGTGATCCGGCAGTAGCCGTAGATTATGAGTTTACCGCATTGGATGCCCATAGAACCTATGTAGTGATCAAGAGTTATGGATTTACGCAAACCGGTACTGATCTGATAGAAGTGATCAAAGACAATACTGGTGGTTTCACAACCGTATTAGATGGTTTAAAAGCCTATTTAGAATACAACATGCGCTTGAATCTAATAGCTGATAAGTTTCCCAAAGAAGTAATGGCGCACGGTAACCAATAAGCTCACTATTGATACGTAGAAAAGGTTCGGGATATTTCCCGAACCTGTGCTTACGTGATATTGAAACGGAAATGAGATAACCGCACGGAACAAAACGGATCTATAAATTTGCGGCTTGTTGTTTCGGCTTGCGGTTCATCCAACCCAGCACCAGCTTAAACTCGACACCTACAGGTGATTGTATTGAGTTGATGTTGGCAAAAGTGCCCACACCTAAACCGGCAAAAGAAGCAAAGGCCCAGGTGAAATCGGCCCTTAATAGGCCGCCTACTGTTGATTTATCTGTAGACGTTTCATCATAATTGGAAGTGCTGCCAATGATCCAAAAACCACCTGACTGAGGTTGGAATGTAAACTCTTGTCCTTTCACCATAGAAATACCAGCTTCTGTTGTGATCCAGGTTTTTCGGCCCAACTCAAAAAGCTTTCCACCAGAAAGACTAAAACTGACCAAGTTATTTTCTGGGTACATGGCAATGAACAAGGCAATATCTGGTTCATAGTCCTTTGGCAGGTTATTCGGATTCAAACTGAAATCCTGGTATGAAGCAGATACCGTCCAGTTGTTTTTCCATACACTTTGAACTGCTATTCCGCCCACAACCCCGCTACTGGTGGTAGGACCCATCCCCCCTTGCAGGTATATTTTTTTTAAAGCCGATGGCTTGGTTTGCGCTTGCACATTTAACGAAAACAGCAGAAGAAGGCCTATCCAATAAAATGGACGTGTAGAATTCCGGAACATGAGTATAGGTTTTAGAGTGTTTAAATCGAAGTGGTAACTATCTGGCTATTGGATGGTTATTGTTCCTGTTAGGGAAACCGATAGTGGATGCGGAGCCAGTTCTTAATGGATGTTGTTTGTTACTACAAAGCTATCATGTGTCCCAGACTGTTCCTAGTGATGGAATACTAATGCGCACAACTATTATTGGCAATTTTTACTAATAGCTGAGCTGCAGAAAGGGTAGTAGTAAAAAACCGTAGCGGGATGAAGAAATAAGAGTGCTTTTGCAATTTTTGCAAACCGGGTTATTGGGACTTGTGTAATCGGTATCATTTTATAAGGAGGATGTATTGATAGCTGCTATTTCTAGTACGCAATAAGCATTCAGTTGATAAAGACTTTTGGCTAACCCTAAACTTGTTGTAGGAGGTATTTAGGAATCGCTATCGCTACCAGCGTTCATTATCAATCTGACTGCCAGAAATAACGCCTCAGGCTTTCGTCAGCCTGAACAGTTTATCCTGAGCGAAGTCGAAGGGTAGTGAAGGATCTCAGAGACTACAATAATAAACTAGGTAGCTACAATAATGCCTCTTGCTGTTAGGCTTAACTTGTTTCACCTTCTAGTAATGAATTCCCAATAGGATAGCAAAGAAGAGAACATTTGTTCTATTAGCATTGCGCTTTTGGGGTTAACTGCAATTGTTGAAACATGCGCTTTTCATGTTAACGTTAACAAAGAAACGCAAGTGCAATGTGTTCAATATTATGCGTTAACAACTTAGCGGCAAATCTTACCAGACTGCAAAAACATGCGTAGATTTGAGTGTTAGCAGCAATTCTATGAAACAATCAACATTACTAGTTTTCATATTGTTCTTATTAAGTTGCTCAGTTAGTGATTTACAGAAAAGAAAAATCCACATTATTGACACGGATTGGACTTTTCGGCTTCCTAACAAATTGACACTTTCTGATTCTTCTTTTGATAGTAACGGTAATATGGAAAGGCGTTTGTATGAAGAGATATCTAATAATACACCCCTGTTTTCTATCAAGAATCCGCAAAAGGGTTTTGTGAGAAGCGGTCTTTGCAGAGACACTATAGAGCCTAAACAATTGGAAGCAAATCTAGCCAGTGTTGCTACTTGGTATTTTCAAGTTAGAAGTCTGTCAGATGACGTTAAAGTATTGGATACGGCTTTTACTACTGAAACCGTGGGCGGTTTGCCATTCAAAAGACAGTATATCAAATATGTTAATTTGGATACCAAAGATACCATGCGCAAATATGATTACTATGGTACATTGAAAACAGACCATAAAAAAGGCAATCTCTATTTAGTAATTGATATTCAATTTACCGATTCAACTTATGGTAGCTACTATCTTGATCTATTAAAAAGTTCAAGTTTCTCAAATTAATGCGCCTAACATCAGCTCCTATGTAAAGAGATAGCTGGTTTTTTATAAAGTTACATTGATTTTCATGTATATTTTTTGGGGTTCTGTTGGTCCCGTTTTGTTTCCTCAGCTCAATAGCGTTCCCCTCAGCTGACAATACATTTAATCCTAACCCTTTTGATAACTTTTCTCCTACGCCAGCTGTAAACGAATGGTGGTTTTGTCTTCTCAATACCTTTGTCCTGAGCATCCTATAAGCAGTCGGATCCTTCGTCCGCTGCAAGCATTTATCAAAGAAAAGGAAGTGGCGCTGTATGCTTTGCAAAAGCAGTCTGCAAGAAGCGCTGCGGCTTCATTTGGTACAGCTGCACACGATGTTTTACAGTCGCCACTTTTTTTATTGTTTGTTCTTTTATGCATCGTTAAAAGGCTAAAGGGGTAATAAGAAGCACTTTCCCTAGACGGCTACGCTGCGGCTTTACTTGCCTTATACGGTTCGCCTTTTTTAATGACATGATAGATCCGGCTTAACGTCTTGGCCGCCATCTTAATAATGATCTTGCGGTGATCACAGCCCTTTCTTTCCAGATAATACTGCATCAGTTCTTCATCTTTTTTTGCAGCTATCCAGGCACCTTCGATCAGGTAACTCCTTAGTAAGTTCTTGCTCCGATAGGTAATGCCCCGGCTATAGCTTTTCTCTCCCGAGCTATGCAGGGAAGGCACCAACCCTACATAACTGCTTAAGCGGTCAATGCCTTTGAACCTTCTGAGGTCGCCCACTTCAGAGAGTATGGCGATAGCAATAAAAGGCCCTACGCCAGGAATAGACCGGAGTAGGTAATAGTCTTTCCGGTAATTTTTCCTTGCATAACTTCTCAGTTCATTGCAGACACTCAGGTATTGCTTTCTCAAGAAGTCATATTCATCCAGGCGGCTTTTCATTGTCTGGGCAGCCGTGGGGTATCGCCATTTAAGTTTAGAAAGCCAAAGTCCCATTGCCTTACTCCAGTTAATGTTGTCATAGTGTGCTGGTAGATTGATGCCATAATATAGAAGCATGCTCTTGATGTGACATTTGATCCGTCTAAGGCTTTTTACTAAATCATTGCGACGCCTGAACAGGCTTCTGAACTGTTCTTGTTTTTCTTCCGGAATGTGGATGCCTCTGAGATGGCCGGAAGCCAGGTGGTGGCACAGATAGCGGCTGTCAATCTTGTCTGATTTGTTGGTGCTTTGTTTATTGATGCGTGGGATGTCTGCAGGGTTAACCACCAACACGTCCCAACCGGCAGCACTCAAGCTGCGATAAATATGATAGCCGCAACAGCAGGCTTCATAACAGCATTGTATGGTGTAGCCTTTGTAATACTTGTTTACGTAATGGGTGAGAGTGTCAGCATTTGCTTCCATGGAGAAGCGTTTAAGTACCACCTGACCTTCCTGGATAGTGACACTCCAACTTTTCTTATGAACGTCGAGCCCGATAAAGAGATGTTTCATAACTTACCTCCATTATTTTAGATATGGTAAGCTACTCTTTTACATATATGCTTTCTAAAACCACGGCTGACGAATATGGCTTTAGTTAATTAACTTTATTAACCTACAGAACTGTTGTGGAGCACCATGAACACGGACTTCCGCGGCTTCTGAAAGCTGTTCTCCGCTAGCGGTAATTATAAAAGTCACTATGAAGCAGATAGCTTTAGTCCTTTCCGTTTTTATATTCAGTGCATTTCAGCAGGATAATACTGTAAAGGTTTTGGGGTTCTTCTCAAACGAAAGAAGTGCTGATGGTGAGCATTCGTCGGGATACACATTGCGCCTTTGGCAATATAATGGCAGTTTGATAGGTATTCTTTCTTATAATCAAGGACTAATAGGTGACCAGGTTGTAAATGTAATCAGCAATATAACTTACAATAAGACAAATGGCGACATTTCCTTTGGCTGTTCTTTAGACGGTCAAGCAGTTACCTTCAAAGGGAAAATCCTTCCGACTAAAGTTACCGGTTCTTTTACATGGAGCAACAGAGTGGATAAAAACCAATCTTTGAAAAGCTGTTGCAAGGATGCTGAGATATACAAAAACTACAAGAGCTATAAAGATTGGGAGAAGATGATGCGACAACTATATTAGAACTACCGTTAACCTCGGATCCTATGTAAAGGAGTAGCTGGGTGTTTTCTAAAGTTACGTTGGTTCCGGTCCCCGCCGTGTCTCCTTCACATAGCCTTGCGCGTGGCAAGGGACACGGCAGCTGTCGTGACTGGTAAGGTTAGCTTCATTCTTGTGTCTATGTAAAATAGCTAGACCGGAAAGATACAGTCACCACTTCCTGCTACCGCCGTGTCCCTGCAATCACACAAAGCCAGGCAAAGGAGACACGGCGCGGACCGGCAAAGGCAAAGCCTACTACTTTGCGTTTGATAGGTAAGCATGGGAAAGCGTACCAGCTATTTGCGAAATGGTTGGTACGCTCTATATCACTTAGTACTAAATTCGTGTAGTCGTCTAACGACAGACATTGCTCAGTTGACACTCTTTTGTACGGCTCCAAATTAACTGTATTATGAAAAAGCTAGTGTTCTTTGTGCTCCTCGGTTTTGTTCTAAACCAACAACTCGTTGCTCAAACCTGTGGCACCCGGCAGCTAGATCCTGCCATTGCTGGATTCCTGAAGATGATAGGGTATACCGACTTGACCTTGGAACAACTGCGTAGCCTACCTATTGAGCAACTTAAATTTGCAGGGCCGCCCGTAAGGCCTTATCCCCAGGAAGATGTAAAACGCATTAAGATCACGGCCGATAGCATTCCCGTACTGGTCTTTAATCCCTTGCACAAACCGAACCTTCCTATTGTGATCAATTACCATGGAGGTGGCTTTATTTCTCCTTTACTACCCGCGCTGGAATACAGCTTGTGGCAAGAAGCCAAAACCTATGGGGCAATTGTTTTTGCTGTTGATTACAGGGTGGCCCCTGAACACAAGTTTCCGGCTGCTGTAAACGACAGTTACAATGCTTTTAAATGGATAGCTGGACATGGCAGCGAACTGGGTGGCGATACCAGTCGCATAGCTTTAATGGGTAATAGCGCAGGTGCTAACCTGGTGGCGGTAATTGCTCAAAAAGCAAAGAAAGAAGGAATTAGTAGTAAGATAAAGCTGCACGTCATGAACGGGCTTCCTGTTGATTGTAGCCCTAAGAATATGGAAACCTCTGTTTCGTACCAGGAAAATGCCACCGGGTATTTCCAAACAAAGGCAGCCTGTTATTTTGCGATTGAAACCTATGCACCTGGTCAGTATACTAATCCAGAAGTATCGCCCATACTTACTGAAAACTTGCAAGGCCTGCCGCCGGCGGTTATTATCAATGCCGAGTTTGATCCACTACGAGATGATGGTATTTTATATGCTGCCAAATTAAGAAAGGCCGGTGTTAAGGTTTGGGACAAATGCTTTGCTGGTCAAATTCATTGCCTGATTGGATTGCAGCCAGATGCCCCGGCACAGAAGGAATATGAAAACATCATACGGATGGCAATGAATGAAAGCTTTCAGAAGTGACATCCTTTACCTCTAAGTGGAGCTTCACTGCTTTTACCTCATTATAGATAACGAGGCGAGGAGCAAATGTTAAACCTGTCAACAATTTTTGATAGGCAAGTATCCTATTAAACAATCCGCTAGTTTTGATATTGGCGCAGCCACTGCTCATTGGCTAGGACAGGCGCCAAATACAGCATAAAGAATTTCACCTATTTCATTAAACTAAATTGGCAACTCAACTAACTGCGTCTGCATCGAAGGGCAAACTATATGGCCTGGACCATTTGCGCACTCTGGCTATTGTTTTAGTATTGATCTATCACTACCGGATCTTTTTTCACCCGGAATGGATAGATACGGTTGGGAAGTTTGGCTGGACAGGGGTAGACCTGTTTTTTGTATTGAGCGGTTATTTAATTGCGGCGCAGCTTTTTAAGCAGATGGCAGCCGGTAAAGGCCTCTCGTTAAAGCAATTCTTTATTAAGCGAAGCTTTCGCATTCTTCCGGCTTACTTTGTAGTGGTAGCCATCTATTTTCTATTTCCCTATGTACACGAGCGGCCTGCGCTTGCGCCCCTTTGGAAATACCTGACGTTTACACAAAACCTGGGACTAGATCTGCGCACACAGGGAACCTTTTCTCATGCCTGGTCGCTTTGCATTGAGGAACAGTTCTATCTATTACTGCCCTTGATCTTGTTGGGACTAGTTTATTTCAACGCCTTAAAGAAAGGGTTCTGGCTACTCGTGGGTCTGTTCATAGCAGGCTTACTAATCCGGTTGTATTGTTATCAAGTGCTTCTGCTGCCTCAAATAGAGAATGGGGCCTTTGGTGTTTTGTGGTACAAATGGATCTATTATCCAAGCTATAGCCGGCTAGATGGGTTATTGATAGGGGTTGGTATTGCGGCCTTTCTCCAGTACAAGCCAGTGCAGGCAAAACGTATTTTACAATACGGTAATCAACTGCTGGTATTGGGCATTCTTATTTTGGCAGGTGCTTATTTTCTATGCCTGGATGAACTAAGTTTTGGTGCATCGGTATTTGGCTTTCCCTTGATAAGCCTTGGTTATGGCGTGATGGTTCTGGGAGCTCTTAGTCCGGGTAGTGTTCTGTATAACTACAACTCGCGGACGACAACAACCATTGCTACATTGTCTTATGCTATTTACCTGGTACATAAGTTTATCATTCACATTACACAAGATCAGTTGGCAAAGTTGGGTGTAGATAAGAACAGCAACTTGATGCTTGGTATCTGTGTGGTTACGGTATTGCTTGGTGCGTGGGTATTGAATCGGTTAGTAGAGAAGCCGTTTTTGAAAATGAGAGATAGGGTGTTGCAGGATAAGCAGGTTGGCAAGAAACGAAAGCTAGTAGTTAAAACAGTTGAAGAATAGATGAAGAACAAGTAAGTACTATACTCTTGCTGCCTCCATTGGTCCTTGGTATCTAGCTGCTGGTATTGTATCTTTTAACCACCAACAACCTAAAACTAACAGCACTATGACCAATTATTCTGAAGCCAGCTATGCAAAACAAGTATTTGTTGGATTAATAGATGCTTCTCTTTGCTTAACGCTTACGGTTACGTTGTCCATTACCAAGCAACCCGAAGTTCTCTATCAATTGATGGGGAATGGCAATTCCTCTCATTTTGTTTTTATCCTATTTGCTGTTTATAGGTTTGTCGCCTTGTGTTTCTTTAATCAGACCATTGGTATGCGGTTACTTCATGTGATATTACTGAATGGTGATGACCAGCCACTCACTTTCCTAGAAAAGTCGTTGGCAGCCGTTTTTATATTATTTCGTGGGACAGCCTATTACACGACTAAATAGACATAACACCAACCTACTGCAATAAAATGAAGCCAACACTTTTCTTATTGACTATTCTTTTGGCCTCGTATAACTTATTGGGCCAAACAAGTTATACAGGATATATTGATAAATACCCGATTGAGCTAGTTGCAAACATTTTTTCTGACGGAGATATAAGAGCTATATATGCTTACTCCAATTTTGATGAGCCAATTGTAATAAACGGCAAACTGCTACAGGGTCGATTGACACTTTTTGAGAAAGATAAAATGGGTAACAACAAAGCAACATTAACTTTCGAAAACTTTAATACGCAAAGTGACAAATTAGAGGGTAACTGGACTGACCTTGGCACTGGAAAGCAGCTTAAAATATCATTGACAAAGTCGTTTGCTATTGACCAAGGCAACAACATTGAATGGAAGGATAGAGAGTTGCTGCAACCAGTTTCCTTAGGCGACAACTATTTCAAGTTGATTGTTTCTAAAGCGAAAGATGAATTCTATGCAAGAGTGACTGGAATAAAAATATTGGAGAAGAAAACTGACAGGTTAATTCAACAAATTGATTTGGAATGTCAACTAATGGGTTTGAATAATGTAAACGTGGATGATTATAACTTCGATGGCATAGATGACTTTTCTGTTTTTGAAAGCAGTTATGCAGGCCCCAATACGTCAAGTTTATACTTTCTTTACAACAGAAAAACAGGCAAATATTTTGACAGTGGCTTTAGTGGAACTTCATTGGAGTTTGACAGCAAGGCAAAAAGAATTTACGAACGTAATCAATGCTGTGCAGGTGCAAGCGTGACCACTGCAGAATATAAAGTAGTTAATAACAAAATGGTCTTACTAAAAGAGCGTTGTTTTAAATGGGACGAAAAGAAGCAGGAATTAGTGGAGCGAAATATAAAAGACTGCCAGTAAAATAGTAAGATACATTCGGCTTTTATGCCGATATAAATAAAACAATGACAGGCGTAACTTACAATAAACTATTCCCTCTACAACTTTGGGTGTTAACCATTGTACTTGGGCCTATCCTTCTTTGCATTGGAGGCGCTGTATACGATATTGGCTTGTTGGATAACACAAAGAACTTGGAAGTTATTTTGCTATTTATCCCATTCGGCTTGTTCTTTTCTTTACCTACTTTTCTTGTTGTTTGCTTGGCGTATTTTCTTACACAAGAAAAACTGCCTGCCACTTTTGTGAGGTTATTATTAATAATCCTTGCAATTATAGGTGTATGTGTTACTTTTTGGTTGATAGAAGGTTCCTTAGCTATTCCATTAAGCATTACATATTCATTAACAGTGGTTATATCAAGTTTATTCTTGAAAGTTCGAAAGTAATGAGTGTTACAGCTACAATAAGTGGTTGTCACCAAGTCGGTTGCCAACAAAAACGGATTTGCGCCTTGGCTAGGTGCTTCGCTTGGAAAAAGGTTTTTAAGTACAATATTTACGGCTTTCGCTGTAGTGGTCTTTTGACAATCACACGATGTTTAGGTAACTATCATTGATATGCTGCTGTTGCTGAAAACAGCCACAGTGCTGTAGTTGAAACTAGTTTTCAGAATAGAATCAAGTGGATTTGTAGTAAGGATAAGATCGGCTAACACGATCGTAGCTGCTATAGTGGAAGGAGTGCATATCCTCAACTAATTATGTTTATTTACCTTCCACCCTTCTACCAAATCTAAATAATGTCAAGACTTACTGCCTTAAGTAATAACATTCGAATCCTTGCCGCATTACCACTTTTCCTGTTTACTGCTTGTAGCCATGTAGCTGCTGATAAAGCAGCACAAGGACCAGAAATTGACAGCTCCAAGATGGCTATCCTTAAAAAGCCTGTAGGTGCCCAGTCGTTATTGAGTAAAAGCCAGTTATTGTATATAGACAGTCTGTATGAAGCAAAAGCAGATTCAGCAGCTATCCGATCAGCCTTAATTCGGTTTGCTGTCATTAATGATAGTTTGTATGCCCACTATACCAACGTTGATGATACGGTAAGCGACTGGCGCAATTTTATAGAAGAGAAGGCTACGCTGGGTTATTCCTATCTTACGCCCGAGGTGTATATGGGCAAAGGGTATGATTCCATAACGCATACATATGGTCCTACATATGCAAGGGAGTATGTAGGACGCCATTTCCTGTCTTCCCGTAAAGTGGGCGTGGAACTTAGAATACCGTTTACTTATACAATGATCCGGAAAAAGTGGAAAGAGGGTGATTCGGTTGACCGGGCGGTCATTCACATGCCCAAACAAGGTGGAACGCTCAGCCTGCTCAATGCCGGCACTCAACCGGGTACTGTCCAGAGTCCTGAATTTTTCAATGACGTAGAGGTTCAAAAGGATTTGTGTTGGGTCTCATTTTCTGCTCATTGTTCCGAAAAGCGAAAAGTATTGGCGCAGCCAGGCAAGGATGGGACGATCTTCGCTGACGGTGACTGGGTGCCTGCCCCAGGCACTCCGCTGAACGAGGAAAACCACAAGCGTCTGACCCTTAACTCCTATAATAGCTTTTATGTTGATGGATACCTTCGAATTAAAATGGCGCCGGGTTCCATTGGTCCCTTTACGGCAACGAATAGGCCTCAGTTGGAATACATAGACGGCTGGGATTTTTTCGGAGGAGGGCCACGTTAGATTGAAGTTCACTTGCTGCTTTCTTTGGTCTTATCTTAATTCTAATTGTGGGCTCCGTAACAATGGTATATTTTAAAACGCACCAAAACGGAAACGTACTTAAATGGAAACAATACTTGAACTAACTGAAAAAGAAATTATTCAGGCGAATGCTGAATATGTACTCGGCATGTATGATATGTATGGCAACGACCAAGAGATAGTCGACATGCTAAAAATGAAAGGACTTAGTAACGCTATTGTACAAAGCGTTCTAATTGAGGTGAAAAAGCCAGCCTATATAAAACGGGTAAAACAAGCCAAAGTAATGATAGGAATTAGTTCTGTTTTGCTTCTTGTGTTCTTGGTGCTCCCATACTTATTTATACATTTTACAGAAACGGCAACATCTACACCTCCAATTCAAAGTGAGTCAATCACAGCAAATCAGACCAATGCCAGTTTCAGTTCAGGAACAGTAGAAGGCGTTTTAACTGTGTTTGCATTGTTTCTAATGCGGATTGGCTTTTATGTCATTTTACTGGGCGTCAGCCAATTGGCAATAGGGACATACTTATTCTTTAAGTATAAAAAGTTATTAAGAAACGTATAAATAACTTTTGGTAAGAATGTATAAGCCTCGATCTAGGTTCCTGCTGTGTATCCTCACTATAGCCCTGCGCGTGGGAGCTCCCCTTTAGGGGCTGGGGGTGTGCGCTAGCTCTTTTTCCTTACACGAAGTCGTAATATTGCAATCGCAAAACACGACACGATGAAACGATCTTTACCCTTAGGCTTGTTCTTGTTTATTCTTGCTGTTTCAGTTGGCTGTAAGGTGCAACAGAAAGTTTCTTTACCAAAAGATGTTACCATTGTTACCCGGAAGGAGTGGGGAGCTGAACAATCGGTGTTACCTATGCGCAAACATGTGCCGCAGCAGATCACCATACATCATACAGCTGTTAAGCAAGCGCCGGAACGTAGTCTAGCCGATAAGCTAAAAGCATTGCAGAAATTCTCCTTTAGTAGCAGTAAGCTGGCCAGTGGAAAGGTAAAAGAGCCCTGGGCCGATATACCGTATCATTTTTACATAGCAGTGGATGGCTCAATAGGCGAGGGGCGTCCCTTACAATATGTAGGTGATTCCAATACACCTTATGATCCTACCGGCCATGCATTGATTGTATTAGAAGGTAACTTTGAAAACGAAGAACTTTCCGATAAGCAATATCAAAGTTTGCAGGCACTGATTATTTCTATTGCCAAGCAATATCATATTACATCCGATAAGATATCGGCCCATAAAGATCATGCGGAAACATTATGTCCTGGCGCGCATCTCTACGCCCTGATTCCACAATTACAAAAGGCTGTAGTAGAAGCCGAACTGATGAAGTAGGTAGGGGTGTTTATGTTGTTTCCTTTCGGAGATATTAATGTGATAGCAGCTGTTTCTTTTGCAACCTAACGGTTCATTATATTCCTTTTTCAGTGTTGTGGTATAACCTAAATGGGAGTCTTTGGTGTTGTTGTGGCGGGGTTAATTTTGTATCTTTAGCGTCTTCTCTACAAGAGTTATTTCGACTCTATTTATTCCATTTTCTTTACTATCTCTAATGAACTCTTACCGGTTGTCAGGTGGCGTGGTACAGGCCAAGGAAGGGCTGTGGAAGGGCTGATGTACGGGTGAGGTACGGGTGAACCCACACGTTCCCTACTGACTTATAGGACGTTTCATAGACGTTACTATGAAGGAAGTATGACGTAAGGTGGAGGATGTCTGAACCGGGATTGGGGGAGATTTAAGGATTTGCGGGAATATGGCTGATGTAAGGATGGCTGATGGCTGATTGGAGAGGGAGAGCAGCTGCTGAAATAAATTACGCCTGCCAAAAGCAAGAGGCGTTACAGCCGGCATCCGGATGGAGCGCGCAAGAGGGCTGCTCTTCGAGGGGGCCGGCGTGTGACATTCAAGGCAATTTACATGTGTATAACTAAAGAGGCTGCGGCTTGTAAGGATAAAAAGGAAGGGTTATTTTTACTAAATAATTTAGTATTAAACTTAAACGAACAACCCTATGGCACGACAGGCAGGACCTCTCTTTATTACCGGAACGATTGACGATATGGTGTTTTACCAGATGAACGGCAAGTACTACATGCGCCTCAAAGGCGAACCCACCACTGGTACGAAAAAACGCATGAGCCAGGACGAGCATTACCCCTTGCTGTGCCTGCGCAAACGCGAGTTTAAAGAGGCATCTAAATGGGTGCGGACCTGGTACTACACCCTACCCAAGGAAGTAAGGAAGCATGGCTTGTTTGGAAAGCTTACCGGCAAAGCGGTGCGTATGCTTCGTAAAGGTGTAACAAAAGAAACGGTTAAGACCTTGCTGTTGCAGGAATTGGGACAAGTGGTGACATCTGTTGAACCGCCTGTAGCTAGAAAAATAATGAAGTCCACCAACACAGTATTGCCACCAATTTGTAATAGACCTAAACAAAAGCGTAAAGGGAAGAACATCACTCCCAGCCGCCTATCGTCCTGGCAGGTGAGTGAGCAGGGGCAGTTGCAGAAAGAGGTGGCAAAGGAGAAGGTAGTTGTTACTCAAGATAATGGTGGTACTAGCTTGTACGCCGCGCAGGGGTATTATAGTACCTGGACATGTAGTGGATGGTAACTACCGGCTAGGGATAAGTGTAGTTGGCGATTGAATTCTTGGGTAGCTGATATTTAGTGCGATATAAGAGTTTCGCCTTGGCTTGTTATGCATGGGGCATGGTGTGGAATTTTCTGTGTAATTAAAACGTCTTCATATCCTTGTATTGCTGGAACTTTGTCTCCAATTCAGTCATTTCTAACGCTTGTTTTACTTTCATAGCGTCAATGGCTTTTTGCTGGGCCTCTATGGCTTTTATTTTATTATTGGACCGCCAATACATATCGGCCATCTTGCTATACATCTCGGGCAGGTTAACAAGTTCAGGGTAAACGACATGATCAATTTCCAACTGGCAAGCTTCTGCTCCTAACTCATAAATTTTGCCAGGGATTTTCATTTTATCGGAATACCAGGCGATGTTGCCTATAATGGCATTATAGGCAGGCTCTTGGTAGGTAGGGTTCACCAATACCTCTTTGCCATATGCATAGGCCTTGTCCGGATCCGTCATAAGTAAGAAACGAAAGTTGTCATAAGCAATAAAAGGTGCATATTTCAGCTTAGGTTCCTTTCGAACCATTTCATTGATCGCAAAAAGAATGGAGTCTGGTTTAGTAACACTACCGGGTTTGAATTGATCGACTTTATACTCCATAAGTAGGGACGGCACTTCCCGATCCAGGTCCCGTAAACGCCGGTTCTCATTTAGCCTGGACGAGGCTTCTTTTATATTCCAGGTATTGTTTACGATGTTGGGCAGTACTGCAGGCAGGTCTTTAGGGTGTCCAAACCAAGCCAGCTTCCCTTCTGCGTTTACTACAAAAGTCGCGGGAATTCCCTCGTGTGCTGAAGCTTCGATCCAACCAGTAGCCATGAGATTGCTATCCTCAGTAGCCACCGGAAAATCCATCCGGCTTCCCATGCGCTCTACGACCGCTTTTATGTTCTCCAGGGTGGTGGTTTTATTTTCCATCACATCTATTGCTATAAAGGTGACGTGATCCTTGTATTCGCGGGCCAGGGTGGAGAGGTGTGGCATGGAGGCCAGGCAAGGTCGACACCAGGTTGCCCAAAACTCTACCACATAGATTTTCCCTTTTTCAAATTGTTGAACCGGTAAACCTTTAAACCACTTACGCACACGCAGGGGTGGAGCCGGGTCGCCAATGTTTAAGAAAGGGGTATTCTCATTTTGAGCATGGAGGGTTACTGTTATAGTACATAAAAATAGAAGTAAGTAAAAGCTTGGTCTCATATGGTCTTTAAGCATTGGGTTTGGTAATTACCATCACCAATAACAAAACAAATATTGCAAGCTGTATAGGAGTCTATGTTACAGGTCTTCAATAAACGTTCTGTAGTTAATTGCTGTTGGTAGTTCAAATATAATTCCTGGCATGTATTGGCACAATGCCGTATTAGTGCTATTTTCTTTCGGATAGTTTATGGATACCCAAAACAATTCCACTTACAATAAGCCAGACTATAAATGATTTTACTATAAATGTTAGTGGAGCCTGTTTGCCACCAGATGTAGTTTTAATAAGATAAGGTACATATACCAAGTTGGTACCCACGATCAAGAGGGTCAAGAAACCTATTGTTCTTAAAAATGTTTTTTCACTCATCTACCAGAATTTCCACCAAGGCTTTATTGAATTTGTTTTCGATGAGGAAGTATTGCTAACATCCAAGCTGACCTGCGTCATTTTCTTGTCTGTCCAAAGTGTTGCAGTCTCTAAATGGATTTTGTTTAAATTACAGAAGCTATCAATTCTTCTTTGTATAAACTCACTTTTAAATGACTTCCATTCTGTTTCTAAAGAAGAGGGCAGCTTGCCGTTGAAGTCCAAGTTTGTCTTGCCATTTTCAATATCTACGCACTGCTGTAGTTCTCCCATACTTTGTAGATTCTGACTGTCAATAAACATTTGTAACATTTCCTTTCTTTCCCCAAGTGTTAGTCTTGGTAAGTGTAAAATAGAAGGGTCATTAGCTTCTTGTCTGTCTATTCTATTAGACAGCTGTTTTAGTTCTTCTTTTGTATATGGCGAGTCGGAATTATTACTACTTGAGTTTGGATCCGTAAGGAAGTAATCTGTTATAAAAACTGAATAAAATTCACCGTCTCGTTTATCGAAGAAATACTGTTCAGTGATCCTGCCAACGTGCTCGGTGAAAGCAAATTCTAGCCATTTACATATGTTATTTGGAGCGCTCATTTAAATGCAGATAGTGGTATTAGAGGCAGGTTAACAGATACTGTGATTCTATCTAATATAGGTTAAAGAAAATATTAAACCCTTAACGCCCCACGAAACCCTCTGGCTGCATAATAAGAAGATGCACCATTATGATACAGGAACACTGTATCGTAACGGCGATCGCAAAAGAGGGCGCCATCCAGCTTTCGAATAGCAGCAGGTGTTTGCACCCAGCTGGATGTTTTCAAATCAAAACTTCCCAGTTGCTGTAGTTGTCTATATTGTTCCTCCGTTAAAAGCTCAATGCCCATAGCAGCTGCCATATCTAAAGCACTGTTTGCTGGCTTATGTTCTTTTCTTGAATCCAATGCTTCGCGGTCGTAACAAACACTTCGGCGGCCTTTGGGACTTTCTGCTGCACAATCAAAAAAGATGTATTCGCCTGTCTTATTATCATAACCAACAACATCGGGCTCACCGCCGGTGCTTTCCATTTCATTTAAGGGCCACAGTTTGCCAGGATTCGCTTCCAGCCTTTCTTGTACGCTAGTCCATTCAATGCCTTTATGACGGTTCTTGTTTTTCTCAAAGCGGGCTTTCAATACACTGATTAGTGTTGACTGTTGTTCGGCCGATAACTTTTTATCTGTATTTTCCATTCTCTAGCTTTTGATTGCGTATTAATCTTAAAGGAGTGCGTGAATGCAATGTGAAGTAATGATCTGTTTATTTACTACTTGAAAAGATCAATCATTTAGTCCCTTTCCATCGAGAATCTGCTCTATACAGTTTTCAACTCGTGATGCCCGGGTTTTGGATTGTTTAGGAGCAGAGAAGTGAAGCAGGTAGCCTCTTTGTCGCCCTGGTGTTAAGGCCTCGAAGGCTGCTTTTAATTCCGGCATCTCATCCAGCTTCGTTTGGAATTCTTCAGCAACAGTATAGGCCTTTGTCTTTTTCAGATCTACTTTCAGTCCGGCCTTTTCTACTTCAATGGCTTCATAGATATAAGCTTTTAGTATAGACTCTAATTCTACTATCTCCTGCAGGTTAGTGAAACGAACCTGGCGAGCGGCCTGTACGTTTTCTGTTTGTTGAATGAGAATGCTTTCGATATCCTTCAATAAAGCACCTTTATGAAATAGAAGCGCACAGTATTCTTTAAAGCCATGAATTAATACGATGTTGCTATTCTGAAAGGTGTAGCAAGGGCAACCCCATTTCAATTCTTCGGTGAGCCCACAGTCCAGAACAATTTTTCTCAATAGTTCGTATTCTTTCTTCCACTTATCGGCTTTGTTGAAGAAGAAGTCAACTTTTGGATTCATGATATTGTTGGTCATGGTGTGCTATTTAAAATGCGCCGTTTTGAACCCAATCATGCCTCAGTGCTGTGACTACGTTTCTACCTTGCGCGGGGTGAAGATACTATGTACGGCGTAAACAGTATAAGCATGACGGTTTACTTTTCGTTGGCGTTGGTTACCGATTTTTAATAGACTTAACCAATTTTATATACTTATGTTCTGTTCCTGTCCAAAAAGTGGTCTGTAAGAAGTTTTCTTTGTCTTGGTTTACAACTTGAAAAGACAATTGCGTACTGTCGTTAAATGTTAAGGCCACTTCATCAATGTCCCACCTGCGGTATTGCCATTTGCCCTTTCCATAATTTAATGTGCTATCCACTTTTGCAAATTCAAACGTATTGTCTGGGTAAAGCTTGAGAATAGCTTGTTCGGTGCTGTCCAATGTATAGCTGCCGATTAACGATTTTTCATTACCGTTCTCAATCCTGTGAAGAAGAAAAGCATGAATACAAGGAAGTAATAGCAGGATAACACCAGCCCCAATTCTTTTCATGCCCTGCCCTTTACCAGAGTTGAAGCCTTTCAAAAGCAGGATGATGCCGGTTACTGGCATTATAATATAAAGGGGTATCATCCAAATAAACTCCATGAAAATGTTTTCTGTTTGATCACTGTGAATTTAAGGTGTGGGCTTGAAAGTATTGCGTATAACATAAGGAGTGTTATACCATTAGTGACGTACTGCTTAACATTTGTGATGCAGCTGCACAAACAGTACGTTTTCCTCAGGGGCTGTTTAGATTAAGATACCATGTACACTTATATACTAAAGAGGATAAATTTTTTGCGGAATACTTGATTACAGCTTTCTAAACCTCTCAGTAAATTCGCCATGGTTTGTAACTTCAATTTGCCTTATACTTCCATTATTATTCCTTGCAAACTTTACCGAAAGTGGGCTATCTGTTGTAAAGAAGTCAGTTACTTCTGGTACCAATATTATTTTTTTTAGGTTATCATAATACATAACCAATCTAGGGCCTTCTTGTACAATCTTTATCTTTCTATAATCGCCAACATAATCTGAATAAGACTTCTGAAAGTGTTGCTCATATGGACTGGACAGCGCAATGGTTTTCTTTAAATATTTTACCTTGGAATGAAGCGGTTTAGGGTAGTCCTTTAGTGCCATTTGATACGCTATATAAAATGCACTATCTGTTGTGGTAATGATATCTGGAATTATGCCTTTTGCTTCATACGAATAATTGGCATTGGTTTCATCAAATACTTTAATGTTAGGTATAACAGCATTAAATAAATCGGTAACAAGGCCTATTGTATAACCATTACCGCCGCCGGCTGTTGGTTCTCCGATTAAAGTAGTATTTGGTTGGTAGGATTTGATTTTATAGGCAGTTAGTTCAGCAGAAGAAAAGGTTTGATGACTTGTGAGAATATAAATGTTTTTGTACCTGTTATGTTGGCTAGTGACTTTTTTATCAGTGAAGTATTTAAAAGTTTGGGATAGCTCTTTGTATATGTCATTGGAATCGCTTCGATAGTGCCGCTCGGTAGTTATAAAATAGTTGTTTGATGCAGGGGAAAAGTAAGAACATAACTTGTTGGCTTGATTAAAGAATCCTCCCTGATTGTCGCGTAAGTCAATAATAAGTGTATGCGTCTTTTTCAGGAACTTAAAAATAGTAGCCAAACGTATATTCTTTTTATTGGCTTTCTTTTTAGCAGGCATATTGGCAAAGCTTTTTACCTCCACATAACCAATGTTGCCCGGCAATTTCTTTATCTCACCATATTCAATCTTCTCACGTTGAGCGTCCTTTTTGAATCTTTTCTCATTTCTCTTGTTGCGTCTATTAAGGTGTCTGAGATTTATTTCTTTAAAGTCGCTTTCGTCAAACATTCTTGTGAAGGGAGGTGTTACAGAGATATGCAGGTCACTACTAATCCGACGTAAGTCTTTGGTGATCTCAAAAGCAAATTCGTCTTCGTTTAATGTAGAATCATATTTCCCAGCCATAAGCTTGGAACTGATGGTGTCACACATTCGTAATGCCATGTCAAATGAAAGGTAATTTCTTTTGATTTCCCTGGTCAGTTCATTAACCATTTTAAAGCGACTGGAGTCAGATTGCCCTAAAGCCAATGTAGTTATAAAGGATAGCGTAATTGTATAGAATAGCTTTAGATAAGAATCCATATTCAAAAGCAATAAAAAGGAACGTTGCTTGCTAAAGTGTAGTTTACTTAGCTCCTCGTTTGGTTATGACTTGAAGATAATTAATGTCTCGGTATTAATTTTTAGTACAAGAGGACTCTCTAGATGATGTTGTCGATTAAGCTTGTCTCGCTAAACAGTGACCTGTAGTGACGTCGCCGCTTAGATGTGAACTCAGGATCAAGTTCCGGGTGACAGCTTATAGTCGTTATGGGTTAGCAGTCTTATTTTAGGTGTGAGTCTCTGAGATTCCTCGCTATCGCTCGGAATGACAAATGCATGAGGCGTTACAGAATGCAGGCAGTTGGCTGGTGTAAGTGCCTTTCCTTCGACAGACTCAGGATCGAGCTCAGGGAGGCAAAGGGGAGAGGCGTTATAGTTAGCGGTCTGGTTGTGGGGAGGAAAGATGAAACCTGAAAGCTGTAACTATCCTCCTTTTCTCCTTTGCTCTGTGCGAAATTTTAATCTTAAAACCAGAAACTACTGCATCTGCCGAACCAGCTCTTTCAGGTGCGCAATGTGCCGTCCAAACTTTCGGTAGCTAACCGTACGGCTTATTACATATTGAAACAGGAATAAAGCGGCATAAGCGCCAAACCGGATGAAGGGCGATAATGCGTGCCATTTGTTAAGCATGCTAAAGTCCTGGATATAAGGTAATACTTCTGTTAGTACGATAAAGAACAATAGGGCTATTCTTACACCAATGATGTTTTGTCTTACTCTTGTTTCCAGCAGGGTTATTTGCTGCTCAAGGTTTGATTTTACCATACCATCCATTCCCTCCATTTTTTCTACAAGTGAATAATTAAGCCTTGCAAAAATGATTACAACTATGCAAAATGCTATGTAGAACCAGAACAGGGCGCTGGTTAGTGTTTTGTCAATATGCTGTAGGTTGGTACCAAGAATAGCAATGGGTACTACCGTCATGGCAATCATTTGCTTACGAAATGATCGTTTTAATTCGGCCACAGGGCCATAACTTTTGTTTTGAATCAGTTGCATGATATTTTGATTTTTAGGTTGCTGTGTCTTTTCCGATTGGTTCCACTGTTGCTTAAAGTCGTCAAGTTCCATATCAATTATTTTTTGTGAGTTGACGTAGTTTGTCTTTTATGCGGCTCATTTTTACGCGTAAGGTGCCTTGGTTTATACCCAGTATCTCTTCCATTTCTTCATAGGCTTTGTCTTCCATATACAGCATGACAATGGCTTTCTCTACTTGATTTAGTTGTTCAATGGCTGTATATAAAAGTTTCGATTGTTCTTCCGCCACATGGCTTGTGTTATCATCAGCATGTTGTGGAAGGGTTTCCGGCTCGTAAGAGTCTATGAAATCTTTTTGCTTGCGTAGGCCGGTTATGGCTGTATTGATAGCCACGCGGTATAACCAGGTGCTGAATTTCGACTGTCCCTTGAACTTGGGAAACGCTTTCCAAAGCTGGATGACGATCTCCTGAAAAAGGTCCTGCCGGTCGGCATCCGTGTAGGCGTATATCCGGCAGACTTTATAAATCAGCAGTTCATTCTCCCGGATATGCTTTTCAAACTGCTTTTCTATTTCGCGCTTTTGCAACGTGTGTGTTGTTTGTATAAATAGTCGTGAGAGGGATTGTTTTGTTACAAGAAGGTAGGAAATTATTTTTTAGGGAATGTCCCAACAAAAACGTTGATTGCTAACCAATACTAGTAGAAAGGCATTGTTTATAGAAAAAGGTTGTTGATTTTTATTTTTAGTGGCCTTCATTGCGTAACGAGACCCTGCCTGGGTGAGTGGTGAACAGGCTTTTCGTTTTTTAGTATTCCTTCTTACCCTTGCTTTTCAACTTTTTTCCTTGATGAAAAAAGTTGAGCAAAAAAATCAAGGCCCACCCGATCGCTCCGCGCGTTGGGCCGGCCCGCGCACAGCATCCCTCCGTTGCTTTGAGCCTAGTTTAGGATAGGTAGGTCGTTTGGAATGTATCTTTCCCAACCCTGGGTGCAGTGAGCAAGGATGGTAGTATCAGCTGCTGGTGGAAAAAACGGCAGGCGCTGTATATTCCGCCCGACTCTGATAATAAGGTGAGGCTGCCAGCACAGGGCGGGATATAAGGCGCTGAACCAGTTTGCTTATTTTGTTAAGGGGATAGAGGCTGATGATGTAGCGAACTTTGTTTTATGTAATAAGAGGAGGAATTCTACCGTTATGAGGGGTTCTTTAAAGCAACTAAAACACTCGAACACGTGGGGGCGACGCCCCCACGTGTCAACGAAAGGTGCGTTACTTTCATAATTTGACGCCATGTCCCGGCTAACTCACCAAACCTATAAGAGGAGACAGGCTAGAACCCAAAAAGCCGCATCGCTTGTCTTGCACTTGACAGGCCACTATATGATTCCATCATTTTATTGAAGAATGATTTTGGTAATAAAGCTTTAAAGGGATTAAGAAATTCAGTAATTTGATATACCATACGATATTAAACCTACCTACGCCGTTTTTCAATGATTACAGACCAGGGAAATAATTTGCTAACACAAGCGTCGGATGCTCATATTATAGCTCAAAGGGCCGTGCAGCAAGCCAATCAAATGCTGGAAGAAGGTGAACTGCAGCATAAAGTACTGACCTGTCTGATAAATGCGGCGGAAGAGATAGCCGGCGCCGACTCTGTCAGTTCCATTCTGGTGCTGGACAAAGGCGGTTTATTGCGGAATGGTTGTTCGCCTCGCCTCCCATATGATTATCTAACGGCCATTGACGGCTTGAAACCCAATCCGCTGTTGGGTACCTGTGCCTCGGCGGCGGCCACGGGTACAATGGTGATAACAAAAGATTTTAAGTCGGATGATAAATGGGCTGAATTACGCCACCTGCCACTGGCGCTTGGCTTTGTTGGGGCCTGGAGTATGCCTATTAAAACAGCCGAAGGAAAAGTGTTGGGAACCTTTGGTACCTATTTTAGGCAAAATCGCGAACCATCACCGGAAGAGATCAGTAGCGTTCAACTCCTTGCCGATACAGCGGTAAAAGTCTTGTGCGTAGTGTGATGTGTTGTGGCCTCTTACTATTTGTAGTATTCTTCAAATCATAAACGACTGTTATCCCGAAATTGCAACTTCAGACTTGGATGCTTTGCGGAATACCGACAATGATCAGGCTGTATGTGTTGCCAGGTTTATAGTCATAGGCTACGAATATCACTCACACTGAAAAGCTCCACTTCTGTTTCTTTGCCACGAAGTGTTGTTGCACCTATTCGTTCCCAGAGGAAACCATTCATCGATTTGAGCTGGTTCATCAGTATTCCGGAAACCAGGCACTCACATTGGTATTGCCTGCAGGCATCCCGGATTCTGGCGGTTGTATTGAGCACATCGCCGTTATAGACAATCTCCTGTTTTAGATCGCCTATTTGTGCGCTAATGACTTTTCCAAAATGCAATCCTGCTTTGAAGGTTGGCTGTACACCAAACTTTTTCAGGTAATGACTGCTATTTCGGTGCAGGTTTTCCTGGAATAGAAAAAAGGTTTTTAGGCAATTCGCATTTTCCAGACCCTGCTTTACCTCCCATGTAAGAACAACTTCATCTCCCACATACTGATAGATCTCCGCTTTTGTTTGAAGTACGGGTTGAGAAATTTCATGGAAAAGCTCATTCAGCAAAGCGTAAAAACGTACATGTCCTAGTTGTTCTGCAATAGTTGTGGATGAATTCATATCAAGGAACATAAAGATTCGTTCCTCCTCGTGGGGCTTGTGGTATTTGCCACTAATGAATTTCCATAATATCCCTTCACCCAGCAGGCGGTTGAGATGCAGAAAGAAAACAAGCAAACTATAAATGGCTAGTGTATAAACCACTAATATCAATTGATCTAAAGAGGCCAGCGATACAAAGAGCTCACTGATTTTGCGATGTTCAAAAAGGCCCGCAATAAACATCATGATAACACTGACAACATAAATGGCGGCCGTATATAGTAGTATCTTAAATAACGTGATCTTGGTGAATGACCAGTGTTGAAACCGTCGTTCGGTCTTTGGGAACAGAAATAGCTCCAATAAGCCAAAGACCAAGCCTAGTGGCAGTCCGACCAACACACTTCTATGATCGAGGTGCTTTTCATTTATAAGTTGATAGATCACCCCGGCAAAACCTGTAAATAGGCAAATGAAGGCCAGCGTTCTAAGCGTTCTGACGCGATTGGGTTGCATATGTCAGAATTAATGGTAGAGAAATTATCATTCTCGCTAGGGTATGAAGTGCCGTTCGACTATAATGAAGGTAGATAAAGTTGTTGTGTTAAATAAGTATTCTGCTTTCACATGTCTGCATCCCGGTTTTTGGGAGATAAAAGAAACGTTGGCTGGAACAACGAAAGGCCGGTTGCAGTCATAATCAAACGCCGTGTCCCTGTAAACGCAACAAGCCTATGAGAGGAGCCAAAGCTAGTGCCAGGAAAGAGTGTGCAATGCTGCACTATTAAGTTGATGATCGTTACTTAATAAAGGAAGCTTTTAATGACCGCTTGCTTCGTTTCACGTTCAAAAAAAGTCAATTCATTCAATACGCTTAGCGCATCAGTGTTTGCTGTTACTATTTTTGTGTGGACCTAAATGGATTGTGTGTGTAAGACTGACGTTCAGTTGCCGTTGTTGGACGGTAGTTCTTGTAGAGGCACTATTCACCGGATATGCTTTGTTGAATAGGATTTACAGCTTCAAGTGCTGTTTTTAAAAAGGGCAGCTCCACTTATTCGACACCTCTATAAAGCATTCGGTCGTTGTCACCATTTATATAGAATGAGGTTGCGCTGATGAAGATCAAAGGCTGCTGTTGCTGCTTTTGTGCTTAATGGTATTCAAACGTATTTGTTTGACTATACCAGTGTATCGATTTGCTATACTATGAAATGTGTGGCTTTCTGTTGACCTTAAAATTAATCTGTAATAAGCTATCAATTATTTAAATGCGCCCGCACAAAGGGCATATAGATGAAAACATACCTTTTATGAAAATTAAACAAACTTTAGATTTACGCATTGTAGCGGCTTCTCTTATCATCGCGGTTTTAGTAATTGCTTCCTCCTGTGCTTCTGCAAAAGGCTATACCGGCAGAAGGGGTGGGTGTAATGCTACGCGGTATACTATTCTGTAACATACCGGCTAGAGACAGCGCGGCGAGAGCCAGGCTGGTGAGTGGTGAGTGAGGGAAGCTGCAAGCTGTACGCTACACGCTGCAAGCAGAAAACAGCCTGTCGTGAAAGAGCCAGGCGCACGCCCCCAGCCCCTAAAGGGGAACGCCCGCGCACATAAGAGCAAATACTTTTAAAATATAAAAGCACTCCGTTAGTGGAGTGCTTTTATATTTATCAATTCATCTTTTCTTAATTGAACATTGAAAGTTGGATCTAGGATTGAGTATTGAACATTTCCTCCTCTTCTATGTGTTTCTTCCTGTCTTTCAACTTTTGTTTCAGAGGTGAATGGTGGTTATTCAACTGTTTGCAAGCTGCTCTATGCCATTCGTAAGATCTTCTCCATCTTACGGCCTTTCGCTAATTCGTCTACCAGCTTATCTAGATATCGTACCTGCTTTGTTAATGGGTTTTCAATTTCTTCAATCCTGTAGCCACAGATGACACCGGTAACGAGGTGGGCATTTGGATTAAGAGTAGCTTGCTGAAAGAATTGTTCAAACGTTAGTTTCTTTTCTATGATCTCTTGTAGTTTCTGTTCATCAAAACCCGTTAGCCATTCAATGACCTGGTGCAATTCTTCTTTGGTTCTTCCTTTCTTCTCGGCTTTTGCCACATAATGTGGATATACAGAGGCGAATGTCATTTTTGCAATACGCTCATCGTGATTGTTTGTATTGTTCATAGCTTGTATTTTCTACGCTGTTATAGGTGTTTCTCTTGGTTTCGGTGTTGCAGCTGCTCCAACACCGAAATTAATA
Source organism: Flavisolibacter tropicus (assembly GCF_001644645.1). Taxonomy (NCBI): domain Bacteria; kingdom Pseudomonadati; phylum Bacteroidota; class Chitinophagia; order Chitinophagales; family Chitinophagaceae; genus Flavisolibacter; species Flavisolibacter tropicus. The sequence continues at coordinate 4,525,594 of NZ_CP011390.1, forward strand.
AAAGCGAGACAAGGAAAGAATGGCAAGACTTTATATCAATATTTTGTTAGCAACAGGTTGTATCAATTAATCTCAAGACTTACAATCTGTGGTTGTATTGTTGGCTTGCCGTTTACTTTCATTGGCGTCCAATTTTCCATTGTCTGTAAAACTTCAATTAAATCTAATTCGTGGCCAATTCTAGATAGTGGTCTAAAATTAGTCATCTTGCCATCTTTGTCAATTATTATCCCAATTCTAATAATCCCCCGGTTGAGTATTGGTCCGGTGAGTACTATTCTTTTCCTTATCTGTTCATAAAATCTATTCATTCCACCTGGGTACTTCGCATATTCCAGGTTGTTCTTTTGAATTTTATAGCAGCGGCTCATCTGGAATTGTTCTGCTGTCAAAAACGCTGGAGTTTTCTCAATGGAACAATACTGGGTGTCTTTGTATGATTCGGTTCCTGAAGCCACTGAAATCATTTTCCCGCTAATAAACTTCCCTTCTTTGTATTTTTCAATATTGGTCGTCATGTTTCGAGAAGGCAATGTGTTTTTCCATGTTCCATTTTTTCGTCCATTAAGAACTTCCCCCGAAGTTTTTATGAATTCATCTGAAGGTGTATAACTATACCATTCACCATTTCCAGACTCTACCAATTTCTTTCCTTCTTTATTCCAAAATTCCATAATTAGAATTTCATTGTCCTGAAAGTCCAGTATCTGGCGCTTGGTGCCGTCCTCATAGAAATATTCCCAAATCCCAGTTTTTTTATCATTTACATACTTGCCAGATTGTTCAAGTTGCCCGTTTGGGAAGTAGATATTAAATAAACCTTCCTTATTCCCCTTTGTATAATTCCCTTCAATGGCTATTGTACTGTCGTGAGCATAATAGTCAACAAAGTTTCCAGTAAAAGTTAATAGGACTGTGTCCATTCTTGAGATCCTGAAAATTGTACCGCAAACAGGCTTTACTAATTGCCATCTGTCATTGTAATAAAATACCAGCGTGTCAGAACCCCTTTGTCGAATGACTTCATATATTGAAGTTGGACGTGCTTCAAAATTTGCTGAGTCATTAGTTTGGGAATACAGGTTGTTAAACAATAAAACAAAGGATATTAATAGTAGGAGTCTTTTCATAAGTTAATTGTCTCTTTACGACGTTGTTGGTATTCCTATTGGCTTTGTGTTGTATCTGCACCAACACCGAAATTAAGGAAAGCTGCACAAGGAAAGGCTGATGATACTTTATATCGGGTAGTTGGCGGGGCATTGTTTTATTCGTTATCATAAGGCCTAACTTGGTCAGCCAGTTTTTTAGGGGCTACTTCACAATAGGCGCATGTCAATGCGTCTGAGAATAGGTCTTTATTAACTTTATTCATTTCAATAAGTGTCCAACCTTGCTTGCCCCATTTGTTGTTAACTGGATAAATAATTGTCTTGTCAGCAGCCGAAAAAACATTCTGATCTATCTCTGATAGTTTTATACAAGCTCTTTTGTTTTGGTTGTCATAAGTTGCAAATATTTTCTTTTTCACTCTGAAAGAAGTCTTTTCAAAATGAGGATCTTCTGTCACTTCTGGAAATGAAAGAGCAATGGTTCTATAGGTGTCAAAGCTTATCATTAATTGTCCATTTTTCAATGCTTTCTACAAAACATCATCCCTTCAGTGTTAACCTATCTAATTGGCTGAAACATGGCGTAAAAGGCTGTATTGAGGAAAATACAGCCTTATGTGTTTTCAGGCTATGATTTCAGGCTTAAAATCTGGCGGAATACTGGTTGGATCTGGCCATTATGTTTGATCTTTTTTGTAGACCTGAGTTCTACCATCATGGCCCTACCGTCCACCTCCCCAGAAACGACGATAGCATACCATTTGTGGTTTTCTTTTGTTTCACAGCTAATGGCATATCCTGATACTTCTTTGCCCAACAAATAACAAGTGATTGGCTCTTTTTTAAACGTTTTCTGTTGCTGCTGCATTTGTGAGGCGAAGCTCTCCACATTCCAAGCTGCAACTTTCAGATTTTGCATATAATCCCAGGATAGTCCTGTGCCGTTATCGCAACCCAGTTGATCCGGCTTGGATACATAGGAGCAGCAATTTGATTGATCCTTGCCCTCACAATCTCTTGGTATGGCGTAGGTTTTACCTGCAAAAACAAAGCTGTCTTTCCGGGTAATTTGTTTTGATGTTGTACTGTCGGTTAAGAGAGCGTTACTGTTAGCTTCCTGACTAAAGGCCGCAGTGAAGGTTAAACAAAGAAATGTTGTTAATAAATGTCTCATATGCAGTAGTTATTGGTTAGTGTACTAATTAGTGCATAACGGAAGTGAGCCTGCCGACTATGGTAATAGTCAGTGCTGCATCTGTTTGTTTGCAGTTTGAAGATAAGTAGAAATAGGGTTGTAAAGAATGCATAGATAAAGGGATTTCCCTTTTAGACGTTAAAGGCATTTCGCTTTTAGCAAGTGAGGCCATAACCTATAGTCATGCGATTATTATATCTCCATCTTATCCATCCAGACTTGATAGGTCTTTTGCTTTCATTACATTCCAATGTCTCGTTGGTTCTTACCCTCATCCATTCTCCTTTTATTTCCAACACCTCAAAACAATCTGCCTGTTCCATCTTCTTGATGGTTTTGGCACCATCTGATGGAGCTAATTTTACATCCAAGTTGAATTCAGTAAGCTTTTCAATAGCAGTTGTTTCCTTCAATAAAAAGGCAGGCCACTTTACCACTTGCTTAATGGGCTCCGATTTCGTCCACATTGTTCTACCTGATTCATTATTGACAACTACTTTATGCCATTTGCCGATACTCGTATCCAAACGGATGATGAATATGCTGTAGTCCAGCCAAAGGCCCTCTGGCTGAAACCAGGAAGCAACCTGCGTGCTGTTTTTAATTAAATACTCGCCTTGTTTATCCTGTATCACCGAAACAGTTCCTGCAGGAGTTTTCTGCAGCGTATCAGCGTAAAAATAAAGTGTAGGCTTTTTGTAAAAATCAATTTTAAGAACGCCCAAGCCTAAGTTAATGTTCTTCTGACCGAATGCTAGTAGGGGAGCTAGAAAGAAAAGTATTGACAAAAAGTGTTTCATAGAAGATGGTAAAATGAGTTTCAACTAACGGAAGGGAACACTGCACTGTAGCACCATCCGTGCTTCTTAGTTGGTTTACTCAATGAAGATAATTAAAGCTTTGTTGCTCCATCATTTTAGGTGTCTATAAATAAGTTGCACCACACCTGATTTAAATCTGTTCACTTCAACTAACTCAAGATTCATTCTTTCTTTCAAACCTTCAAATAAGGGCTTGCCACCTCCAAGTACAGTAGGATGGACTGAGATCCTGTAAATATCAATCAAACCATGATGGATGAATGTGGTGATCAATTTTGCTCCACCATACAGCCATATATCCTTGCCATCTTGATGTTTGATCTGCGCTACTTTTTCGGCTAAGTCAGAAGTTATATACGTAGCGTTATTGTCTTGCGTTGGGTTGCTGGAAAACACATATTTCTTTTTGGAATGAACGCTAGACCAAATAGACGTTTCTGTTTCGCTAGCGTTTACATCTGGCTGATAATTTCCCCACGCATCATAGCTTACCCTACCGTAAAAGATGGTGTCGATACTGGAAAGGAAACCTTCAAAGTCCATATCGTCGTCCATAATACACCAATCCACTTCTCCATTGGGGCCTTCAATAAATCCATCAAGTGTTACGGCTAAATCTAAAATGATCTTTCTCATTGCTGGTGAATAATAAGTTTACTTGGGGCTTCCCTGCTTGACCTTACGCCTTTGTTGGTGTTCATCTCGGCTTTGTGCTGTGGCTGCACCAACAAACGAAATTAAGGAAAGGGCGATCATACTCAGTAAAGTGAAGACTCTTATATGTGCAATAACCTTTTGCTTAATCAGATTTGTATTCATACACTGCATAACCCCATGGTGATATATTCCAGGCTTTATTACTTATAGACTCTTTTGTGCCCTTAAAAACATTGTAGGCGTTGCCCAATAAAACTTTCTCTTTGATAGTTATTGGTTGTGGACGATTAGAAAAATTAAGAATAACCAATACCTTTTTTCCTCCTTTCTCTCTAATGAATGCATAAACTGCTTTATCATCACCCACGCTCAGTTTTCTAAATGAGGCATCAGCCGAAAGCGCCGCGTTTCTTTTACGAAGATCAAGCAGGGTTTTATAAAATGGAGCTCTTTGAAGTTTGCCAAAATGCATCGGGTCTTTATCAAAGAATTTTAAAGCCCGTAGCACTGGTTCTTCCTGGCCACCATAGATCAGGGGAACGCTATTGGCCGTTGTTTGTGTAAATACGGCAAAGGGCGCATGTACAGGCCCGGGAAAAGTACCGAAGTCGGCATGGTTCCAGCTATTTTCATCATGGTTGCTGGTAAAGTACATCTGAATGGTATTGGCAGGATACATACTGTCGCTTTCATGCACAATGCTATCCAGACCAACGGCAGGTCTTTCGCCTTTGGCTACCTTCTCCATCATTTTAAACATATGCCATGCATAAACAGCATCAAAGCCACTTTCTGGCAGGTAGGCACTGTCACCTTCAGCCAGCATGAAAATGCTTTTCATGCGCTTTAATTGTGGAATGCATTTGCTCCAAAAAGTAGCAGGAACGTTCCAGGCTACATCGCACCTGAATCCATCGATGTCTGTATTGGAAACCCAGTATTTCATAGCAGCTATCATACTGTCCTGCATAACGGGGTTTTTATAATTCAATTGCCGGGTGTCGGCCCAGTCAACCGCCATGGCCGCTTTGCCGGTGCTGTCTTTTACAAAGAAGTCGGGTTGCTCGGTAAGCCATCTATGGTCTGCCCCTGTATGATTCGGCACCCAATCAATGATAACCTTCATTCCCTTGTTGTGTATGGTTTTTACCAGTTGCTTAAAGTCGGCTATGGTACCAAATTCAGGATTGAGGGCTGTATAATCTGAAACAGCATAATAACTCCCTAATGAACCTTTTCTATCTACCTTACTGATGGGGTTAATGGGCATAAACCAAACTGTTTGTACGCCCATCTCTTTCAAACGGTCAAGATGTTTTGCAAAAGCATTTAACGTTCCTTCTTGAGTATACTGTCGCACATTGACCTCGTATATATTCCCCTGCATGATCCAGGCTGGATGTTCATTGGCAACTCCAGTTTTATCATCAGTAGTTGTTTGACATAAACTATAAGAAAGTACAAGGAATTGTAGCAGGAGAAAATTGAATATTCTTTTCATTACCGAAATTTAAATAATCAAAATACTGCGTTAGATAGGGGATTGGATTGTGTATAACGAACAGGCTTGTTGCAATAGCAGCAGGTCGTTTTCCAGTTGTTTGATTTATAATCTGAAGATAACTAAAATTGATTTGTAGAGTATATGTACTGCTTCCGCTTTGGTAGCAAGCTGGTTTTGTAGGCAGCTTTTCTATTTACAGGAATTGTCGGTAATTGTTCGTCCAGTATTCTTCAATAAATCCCCATTTATAGTCTTTATATTTCCAAATGGTCATAATGGGAAGCGTTTTAAAAAACTGTTTTTGCTTGCCATGAAACTTATGTATGTAAACCGCATCTTTGACACCATCTCTGTTATCGCATTGTCTACCTGAAATCTTTCCAAGAGTAATGGCTTTAAAGTCTTTGATGTAAAACAAATCACTATCCCAGTTCATATCTGCACAACCACTTTTGTGGTATGAATAATAATAGCCTGTATTCTTAATAGGTAAAGGGGCAGGAAACTGCCGGAAACCCTTTACTTCTTTAAAACTCTTTATTGTCGGTATATAAACAAACAGATCTAACACCATTGTAGCATTACTGGAATAGTGCAGCAGAATGTCTTTATGGCCATCCTGATTAAAGTCTTTGAACTCAGCACCAAAATAATAGTCAGTCTTTTTAATCAGGGTATCGCCTTTCCCATTTAATAAATAATAGGTCTTGTCATTAATAAATCCGATGAATTTGTTTTTGCCAACAGTAACTGTATCAATTGAAAAGATATTAGTATCTAAATAGACCTTTTCCCACTTTTGAGCTATACTGCAATAGGAAAGTGTAACAAAGGAAAATAACAATCTTAAGGGCTGGTTCATATAGTTGCCTACAATGGAACAGGCATTCCTGCTAGTAATGACAGTCTGTGTTCCTTGGCTTGGTTAAAGATAATAGGTTGATTGATGTTTTATAGCAGGTTAATCTTATGCAGCCCTCATTGAAGTAACATAGCGTTACGAGTGTGGCTTTTTTAAGTGTTTTAATTCTATTTGCTCCAGGTTCTCTTCTGATATGGCAAGCAGACCATCGATTTCTTTTTCCAACAATTCTATTTGGCCTTTCTTAATAAGTGTTCGCATCCACATAGGCTTTGGTGAAGGTTTGGTTGAATGTGACACATCTTCTAACCAAGCAAGGTTGATAAAGTCCCACGTATCTGAACTAACGCCAATTCCTGGCTTAATGTCTGGCCGAATCATTATTCCTTTTCCGATTCGCCCATCTATACAGACAACACTTCTTTCTTCTACTGGAAATGATGGCTCTGGAAAGTATACAGTACCATTCGTAGCTACTTTTACCTTTAGCTTTTGGGCAAAGGCTTTCAGCTTGATGTCTATTTGTTTGAATTTACTCATGAAGTAAGCGTAGTCGAATGTTCGTAATTATTGCACATAACTCTCTAAAATACCACCTTGTTGTTCATTTTTTTATTGAAACAGCAAAAGTTGAAATCATCTCAAGCGGTGTCTCCCTACGCTTAGGCTCGGCAGAGAAGACCCCGCTTAGACCCTAAATATGCAACGACTACAAAAGAAAAAGCACTCCTTATCAGAGTGCTTAAGTATAGTAGAACAGCTGTTATTTCCTCCTAATCCTTCTAATCAAAATAATCCTAGTTCTACTTATAGCTGAACTTTTCAATTCTAACACCCACTATTTTTCCATACTTACTGGTGAAGCTGTAATCAAACCCATCAACCTTACTTGACGGAGAAGACAACCCAAAGTTCAGGCTATTATCGGCCAGGTAAGGAACGTAGGAAAAATGTCTGGTGTGTCTGAAATCTTGTCCAGTGGTAGTATGTACCACAAACGTAACATCAATTTCCAGGTCTTTACCGGTAGTGTTGTAGCCGCATATGCTTACAAATTGTGTGGAGGGTTCAAAGGGAGCATCAAACACACAAATACTCCTTAGTTTGATCTGGCCATCTGCAAAACGGTAGGCATCGCCCAGATCAATGAATTGTTGATTCTCGTAGCAGGGACGGCACTCCGGTATTGTTTTATTCAGCGGCGTTTTAGGGTTGCTTGTTTGCTTATTTTCTTTTGAGTTGGGTAAGTCCATGTTTTGTCCCTGAAAGGGAACTCCATTCTCCATCTCAAAGGTCTTTTTCTTTTGCTCCTGTTTGGCACTTTCCACCTCCAGGCTTTCCAGGTCAACCTTGGCTGTTGATGAATTCACTACTTTTCCAATGGCATTATAGTTTTGCGCTTGTTCATTTTCCAGCACTTTATTATGCGCAGGTTGGGCGTTATTATATGTTACCTTAGCTTGCTCTGCCTTTTTGGATGCCGCTTCAATCTCCTTTTCAATTTTCGCCTTTGCCTGGTTATACTGCATCTCTAATTTCTTGTACGCTGCATCTACTTTGAGACCAGAAATACACTTTGAATAACATGCATTTAACTTGTTACCGATATCTAGCAGTTTATCATAAGAACTTCCTGGCGCATTGCGATTATAAGCGGCATATTCACGATTAAAGGTTTGCTCTAATGTTCTACATTCAGGACAAACATTTGCTCCACTGGTGAGGCTGAAATTGCTTTGTTTCCCATTTCCTGTTGGTCCACCCACTTCACCATTTATAGCACTCTGTGCCAATAAAAGGCATGGCAGCAGTAGTATGGATACGATTACGACTAATGACTTCATGAATTGTATTTAAAGTTCAAACTCTTGTGGAATCTTGTTGCCTTTACATTCATACATGCGACACGCTACTTCATAATCCCTTATTTTCTCTACGATGTGTAAAAGGGCTTCGTTTTTGGCCTTTTCGTTTTTGCCGGCAGCTACGTAGGCTTTCAGCAGCTTTTTTAATGTCGGCTTGTCTGATGAAAATTCCGTGAGCATGCGCAAGGTATACTGCTCATTGGCCAGCATAAAAAACTGAATGTCCTGTCCCAGGAATGTTTTGCTTAGCTCGATTTCATTGACATCTTTCTTTAATTGCTCAAGCAATTCCGTGTTTTGTTTTTTTCCGGCTAATGAAGCGTACATAGAAGTGGTTACTTGCTGGTCAAGCTTTTCCAGTTGCTTTTGCACTAAGGCATCCTGGTATTCATCTTTTTTAAATGAGCGGTCAAAGCTTTTTTGATCAAAGGTTCCGGAAGTAGCCACGGTGCCGGCTCCTATAGCTGTTTGCAGGCCCAGGTTAAAGAAGAATTTTGCATTTTCCGCCTTTCTCAAGGCTTTCTTGTAGGCTTCATAATCTATTCTGTTTTGCACTTGTTCATCTGCTACAGCCAATTGTTTATGAACTTCTTCCATGGCAGTATAATAAATGCTATCGGCTGTCTTGGCATTTGGTGAGGCAAGGTAATTCTCGCTCAGTTTTGCGTCGAGCTCTAAAAGACTGCTATAAAATGTTTGCTGACGCTGTGCTGCCACAGAAGCCAACCCTGCTAAACATTTTTTGCGTATATCCACTTTCACGGCTGCACTGGCATTCAGGTTGTTGGTCAGCAATAAGGCGGACCAGAAGTAATGGGCAGCGGCAGTCTTGTCTTGTAGTGCTTCTTTTTGATTAGCTATGTATTCCAAAAACAAGGGTGCTCCAGGATTCGAAAACTTGGGAAAGAACATCGATGAAACACTGTAAACGAAATCTTCGGGTAAGTTTCTATCCAGGCCCGTGAATTCAGCAAAATAGAATTCCTGCGACTTCAAAAAGCGGTAGTTTAATGTATAAAATTCTTCCAGGTCGCTTAAGGAAGGATCCTTCAATTCTTTTTCAGGTGTTTTTGAAGGGAACCGCTTTAGCCACTGGTCTTTGGGTAAACTGTAATTAGGCCAGGTAATACAGTTATAGCCGGGTATTACGCTGGATATACTGGTATTTTTATACTTGCTCTTGTACTTTGCAAGACCTAAAAGACCTACTTTATGGCCATCGTTGCCTAATTCCATCAACTCTACTCCGGTAAACTTTTCGAAAGTGATATTTGAAAAATTATAGGCCACACTGCCCTTTTTCGATTTTGCGGTCGTTCCGCCGGTCAACTCCAGAATAGCTGTGTGCAGGTCTATGAGACCTTGCTTTATATCCATCAATCGCTTATCCACAGCCCAAAATCCTTGGCAGTTACTATTACCTACTATAGGCTTATAGCCTAAGAAATAAGTACAAAGGTCTCTTTCTGTAATGGTTTTGTGAATCCCTGTTTTCCTATCGTCAAAGTAGGTTGTATCCTTTAATTCCTGCACCAGTCTTTTATTCTTCCAGATTTTGAAAGCCATATCTGTTTCAAAAGTGTTGCAGTGATCTGCCTGATTAGTTTTTGTTGAATCGGGGCAACATCCCGTATGATAATGCTTGAAGCTCCCGGTTATGGCAAAATCCGTTTGGTAGGGATCGTCTACCAGTTGCACTTTAAGCGGGGTGCCATTGACCATTATGGGGTTATCCATAAAAAACTGGTATACATCGTGTGAGATGCGATCGTAGTCAGCGTTGTCAATGATAAGCCCAATGCCAAGGGTAGCGGTTTGCGCCGTTGCGGCAGTTGTGTTAAAGAAGGCTGCCATTACTAGCAGGCAAGTGGCTGTTAGTTTTTGAAATCTCTTTCTCATTTCCATTTGTTTTCATTAAGTCCAGATACAAGGTAGGGCTATTCGGCTCTATTCAAAGCCTGCCCATAACGGAGAAGGTATTACCGTTGTGCAGCTATGCTATTTGCAATCGTTCACTCGGTATTCTGCCGTTATTTTTTGGTTGCGAGCAAATATAGGCTACGCCTGCATTTTAGCAACTTATTGTAGATGTTTATTGAGGTGTATTTTGTACACTTCATGTTTAGGTAAGGGCTTTACTGCATAGCCTTAAAATTTAGGGTGATTTTGCATGAAGCAAAAAGAAAGAGGTGTTGTTGATAGTTGCTAGAATGAGATAGTGACCATTAGATGCTGAAACGAGTTACGCCTGACAGGTGAGAAGCATTATGGATGGCAGACAGGTTTTGTATGGCAGTGAGGCTTCGCCAGGCTCAGCCTGACAACAGCACAACGTTACCTATGGATAGTAGTCTGTTCTTTGATGTGACAGCAGATGCTGAAACAAGTTACGCCTGACAGCGGAGTGTCGTTATGATAGCATTCTGTGTTTATGTGTGAGCGTATGAGATCCTTCACTGCGTTCAGGATGACAAAGGGAAGAAACAATATTGACGGCATTCTTACTCCCTATGTTAAAAGAATAAATAAAAGCACCCTATTAAAGAGTGCTTCTGCTATATTAATCGGTTATCCTTTCCTCTTAATCCTTCTAATTTCCAAATTCTAGTTCTACATGTCTTTCAGTTCAATCGCCTCTTTCATACGAATACCCCTTTCCGTGAGTTGCAGGTTGCAGCATTCGTATTGAGCATCGTGCTCGAAGTAGAGGATGTAGTTATTATCTATAGCTTCATGTAAAAAGCTTTTCTTTTCGTTGAGTGTTGTTAAGGGGAACATATCGTAGGCCATTACATAGGGTAGGGGCAGGTGGCCAGTTGAAGGCAACAGGTCGGCCATGTATACAACGGTCTGGCCCTTGTAACGGATCTGTGGTAGCATCATACTTTCAGTATGACCGCTAACAAAACGGATATCAATGTTCTCCATGAATGGTGTAGAACCTAATTGCGGACCATTGGTAGTAGGTGTATCTACAAACTTCAGTTGCCCGCTTTCTTGAATAGGCAATATGTTTTCTTTTAAGAAGGAAGCCTTCTCGCGGTCGTTAGGATGTACCGCCCATTGCCAGTGCTTTTCATTGCTCCAATAGGTAGCGTTTTTAAAGGCGGGAACCAGCTTATCGCCTTCGCGCACAATAGAGCCGCCGCAGTGGTCAAAATGCAGGTGAGTTAGAAATACATCTGTAATATCGTTGCGGTGGAAGCCGTGTTTTTGTAATGACTTGTCTAGTGTATCATCGCCATGCAGGTAGTAGTGCTTAAAGAATTTTTCATCCTGCTTATCGCCAATACCATTATCTACCAGGATCAAACGATTGCCTTCCTGTATCAGTAGGCAGCGCATAGACCAGGTGCACAGGTTGTTAGCGTCGGCTGGGTTCAGCTTGTTCCAAATGCTTTTGGGTACCACACCAAACATAGCACCACCGTCTAATTTAAAATTGCCTGTGTTTATTGTAAAGAGTTGCATATCTACTATTTTCAAATAAATAGAGAGCGCCTGTAACGCTCTTTACCTGAATATTTTTATGATTTAAAGAACAGACTGCGTTTCTGCTTGTACAAGGTTATGACTAATCCATATAACCCAATACAGAAAAATAAAACCAGCGAAAGCACGCTGTTCTTCATACCCAGGAATTCGTCAATAACACCAAAGCTGAGCATGCCAATCACAATGGCCACTTTTTCTGTTACATCGTAAAAGCTAAAGAAAGAGGCGGTGTCTTTGGTAACAGGCATCAGCTTGCTGTAAGTAGAACGGCTAATAGCCTGAATGCCGCCCATTACAAGGCCTACTGCTACCGCCAGTCCATAGAAATAATATTCTGTATTGATGCCTTGCTCGGCCAGGTTGGCAATGAAGTAGGCACTTACACAAACCACTATCCAGAAGATCACAGCGCCAATCAGTACCTGGATGTTACCAAAGCGGGTAGATAAGCGCGCCATGCCTACGGCACCGGCAATGGCTACCAGTTGAATGAGTACGACTGTTACAATCAGGTTGGTGTCGGGTAGTTTTAATACCGTACTGCCAAAAAGTGTAGCCGCTAGCATTACGGTTTGTACACCCATGCTGTAAAAGAAAAAGCTCATGAGGAACTGTTTCAGTACCGGCATCGATTTTACCTGTCGCCATACTTTGCCCAGCTCAATAAAGCCTTCGGTTAAAAAGTTCTTGGTATGATTTTCTACAGCAGCCTGGCCCTTGGGCAGATGTTTGAAAGGAATTTGGGCAAATCCCATCCACCACAATCCTACTAAAAGAAACGTATACAGCGGGCCACTTGAGTTGTCGCCTTTACCACTAAAATAAAGGACAAGGCCAAAGCCTACCAATTGTAATAATACACTGCCAATATACCCCATAGAGAAACCCTTGGCACTAACACGGTCGCGGTCTTCCGGTGCGGCAATCTCAGGCAGGTAGGAGTTGTAAAATACCAGGCTACCCACAAAGCCAATGCTGGCCAGCATCAGACAGCCAATACCCCAGCCCACACTAGGCTGATCACCCTTGAAGAAGAACATGGCACAACAAGCCAAGCCGCCCAGGTAACAAAAGAACTGCATGAAGCGTTTCTTGTTGCCACGGCTATCAGCAATAGAGGAAAGTATAGGCAGCAGCAATACAATAATGGCATAGGCGGTGGCCAATGCGTAATCGTACAGCGATGAGTTCTTAAATGTGCGGCCTAAGAAGGGTACCGTTTCTTCGCCATAGGCCTGCTTGGTAACGGCGGCAAAATAGATGGGAAAGAAGGTGGTGGTAATTACCAGGTTGTACACACTATTCGCCCAGTCGTACATGGCCCAGGCATTGATCACTTTTTTGGGGGCAGTCTGCATGTTCGGTTTTGTGAGCCATAAATATAGAAAGACCTAGTGGATATTGAATTGTATTATGAAAATCTGAATAACAAATACCAAAATACAAGGTACAAGATACAAGGAGCAAGGTACAAGGTTCAAAATCCAAATTCCAAAAGCGAAATCCGAATGCGTTTATAGTACTACCTATTGAAATGAAACTGGTGTTAGGGATGCTGCAGGGTAGAGGTGCCGTCTATTTTGTATAAGGTGTGTTTCTGTTCATCGGCAATTATCACCAGGGTGGGTGAATAGCCAAAAGCATATTCTCGTAGCCAATCCTGCCACACTTTAAAACCTTGCACAAGGTTTTCCTTGTCGGAAAGAAAGAGTTCTTTGTTGATGATAAATGTTACCTGGTACTGGTTTTCTTTCTTATTGAGGTATACCGTGCGCTTGTCTATGGTATTAAAGTAGCCGTAGCTTAGTAATACATTGCCTAAGCGTTTTGCCTCTGCATGTGTGGTTGCTACTTTCTGATAGACAACAGTGCTCTTTTCGTTAATAGCCACTTTGTCTTCCAATAAGCGACAACCGCTTAGGAGCAAAAGAAAACAGGAAAGCCATAGCAGCAGCTTCACCAGTTGTTATTTTAAGCGATTAAAGATAGCCGGCCGCAATAAGGCCCAAAAGAATAATACCTACAATAATACGGTAGATGCCAAATACGCGGAAGCCATATTTCTTCAGGTAATTGATAAAGAACTTGATGGCCACTATAGCCACTACAAAAGCCACTACATTGCCAATAGCAAAGGCATAGATGTTTTGTTTGCTATCCAAGATCAACTCATAGCCCTTGTGTACAGTAGTACCGTCGGTATGCCATTTTTTTAAGAACAGCGAGTAGGCCGCTGCAGCAAACATGGTAGGTACCGCCAGGAAGAAAGAGAATTCGGCTGCAAAGTTGCGCGACAGGCGTTGCTGCATACCGCCAATAATAGAAGCTGCACTGCGGCTTACACCCGGTATCATAGCCAGGATCTGCCACCAGCCAATGATAAAAGCTTTTTTGTATGTCAGTTTCTCGTCGGCTTCAATGAATTCGCCTGGAGTCAATTCTGTAGCAAAAAGATCAGGCGATTGCTTGACCGGTTGCTTGAACCATTTGTCTACATAAAGCAGTACAACACCACCTACTAATAAAGTAATGGCCACGGTGAGCACGCTTTCCAGTAAGGCTTCAATAACATCATTAAACAAAAAGCCCACGATCAGTGGCAGCATTCCCACAAAAAGCTTGGCGTAGAATTCTGGTTTATTGAACTGGAAGAATTTTTTCCAGTACAATACCACTACCGCCATGATAGCACCCAATTGAATGGCTACTTCAAACAGCTTGGTAAACTCGTTCGATTCTATACCCAGTAAGGAACTGGTAATGATCATATGCCCGGTTGAGGAAATAGGCAAAAACTCGGTTAGCCCTTCTACAATGGCTATAATGATGGCTTCAAAAAAACCCATTACTGAAAAACTAAAGCGTTATTTATTTTTAGGGTGGCGGAAGATTGCCACAATTAGAACTACCAATCCGATCAGGATAACAATCGGTGCTACGGTAATACGGCGTGCGCTGTATACCTCATTTGGATCAAACACATTGGGGTTGTCGCTGCGGCCACCAGCCATTAGCAGGAATCCAATGATCATAATGGCAATGCCGCCCAGCATCCATACCAGGTTTTGCTTATCAAATAGGGCAATAGACCTGTTTGGTGTTGTATCTTTTGCGGGTGTAGCCGTGGTTCTTTGACTTTTCATGACAAAACTTAAAGGGGCAAGATAAGTAGAAAATGAGTAATGAATCGTGAGTGGTCAATGGTGAGTGGTGAGTTAGGAGTCGTTTGCCCCACTAACTACTCACCACTCACCATTCACTAATACAGTTCGTCCAGCTTCATACGCAGGTATTTACGTACGCTGCGGTAGGTGCTGAAGAGGGTAATGGCGATACCTATAATTAATAAGGCAATGAATAAAAGGATCAGCGTCTTGGTATCGTTCAGGGCCCTTAATTCCGGCAGAAAGCTTTCTGCTGCCAGGGTTAAGCAATACACCAATATAATGGCAATGGTAGCACTAATAGCCCCGTTGACGATGGCTCGTACATTGAGCGGCTTAGCAATGAACATACGGGTAGCACCCACCATTTGCATGGTTTTGATCAGGAAGCGGTTAGAGAACATAGCCAGGCGAATGGTGTTGTCGATCAGTATGATCACTACCACGGCTAAAATAACGGCCAGCACCAATAGGATCAGGCTAATGCGGTTGATGTTCTTATTCAGGTTGGTTACCAACTCTTTAGGGTATTGAACATCGGAGATCAGCGGGTTGGCCTCGATGGTTTTTTCAATATTCGCCAACGTGTCGCTCTGTACATATTCGTTTTTCAACTTAAAGTTGATGCTGTTAGGCAGTGGGTTTTCGTCCAGTACGCCGGCCCAGTCCTGATTACCATCTTCCAGGTACTGTTTCTTGGCGGCCTCCTTGGTTACATACGTATATTGACGTACATAGGGTTGTTGCGCTATATAGTTTACGATAGCCGTACTGTCTTGCGAAGTGACATCGCTGCTTCTTAAATAAGCACGTACTTCCACGCTTTCCCTGAAATACTGGCCCAGTTTGTTGGCGTTGATCACCAGCCAGCCAATGATTCCCAGGAGGAAAAGGACAAGGGTGACACCCAAAATTGACATAAAGTACGAAGGTTTTCCACGCTTGGAACCTGCTCTACCGATTTGCGCCATGCTATCTGTTTTTATAAGGAGGAAACAAAAATAACCCTTTGAGCCTAAACCCGGCATACCGCTTATTAAAGCTTTGCCAATTCTCTAAGGCTGTTTATGATTATTTTTGCCTTGAACGGAGATTGGCCAGGGAATATTGCGGAAGGAGTTGACAAGTTGAAAGGTTGACAAGTTGACAAGGGAAATCGTAAAGAATGAGCCCATTCTATTATGAACGCAGTCAACATGTTAACCACATTGCCTTTTCAACTTATTAACTTGTCAACTAGTTAACCCCAGCTTCTCGTCTTACAATGACAACTTAAACAGAAACCAAATATCCTGATGGAGTATAATTTCAGAGCGATAGAGAAAAGATGGCAGCAACAGTGGACCGAGAGTAAGGTGTATCAGGTGCCCAACACATCTGATAAGCCAAAGTATTACGTACTGGATATGTTCCCTTACCCCAGTGGGGCGGGACTGCACGTAGGTCACCCTTTAGGATATATAGCCTCTGATATATTTGCCCGTTATAAGCGCTTAAAAGGCTTTAATGTGCTGCATCCTATGGGCTACGATGCCTTTGGCCTGCCCGCCGAGCAATACGCTATTGAGCATGGCGTGCACCCGGCCGTAAGTACCGCTAAGAATATTAAAACCTTCCGCGGCCAGCTGGATAAGATCGGCTTTTGCTTCGACTGGAGTCGGGAAGTGAACACTTCGGATCCAAAATACTATAAATGGACCCAGTGGATCTTCCTGCAACTGTTCAAAAGCTGGTATAACAGGAAGGCCAACAAAACAGAGCCTATCGACGGCCTGATCAAGGTATTTGAAGCGGAAGGGAATACAAATCATCCAATTCCCGATACCCAATTTCAAATTCCCAATTTCAAATCTCAAACCTGCAACTTCACTGCCGCAGACTGGAAAGGCTTTGATGAAAAAACAAAGCAGACCATCCTGATGGAGTACCGCGTGGCTTATTGCGGCTACGGTGAAGTAAACTGGTGCGAGGCCCTGGGGACGGTACTGGCCAACGATGAAGTGGTAAACGGTGTGAGTGAGCGTGGTGGCTACCCGGTAGTAAAGAAAAAGCTGCGCCAGTGGTACCTACGGATCACGGAATATGGCGATCGCCTGTTGGAAGGCTTGCAGCGTGTAGACTTCAGCGAGGCCATGAAGGAAATGCAAAGCAACTGGATTGGAAAGTCTAGCGGCGCTGAGATCACTTTCTCTATTCACAACTCACCATTCACCATTGACGTATACACTACTAGGCCTGACACCATCTTTGGTGTGGACTTTATGGTGGTGGCGCCTGAGCATGAACTGGTAGAGCAGATAGCTTCTGCAGAACAAAAAGCGGCTGTGGAAGAATACATTGCCTATGTAAAGAGTCGCAGCGAGCGCGAGCGGATGGCGGAGAAAAAGATCAGTGGTGTATTTACTGGTGCGTATGCCGTACACCCATTCTCTGGTCGAGAAATTCCCATTTGGATATCAGAATACGTATTAGCAGGCTATGGTACTGGTGCTATTATGGCCGTGCCTAGCGGTGATGAGCGTGATCATAAGTTTGCCCAATATTTTAATATACCTATCACCAACATCTTTGGTGAAGCGTATACAGGCGAAGATGCGGTAACGTCTAAAGACCTGGTGCTGCACCAGAGTGCGTTTTTGGATGGCCTGACGTATAAAGAAGCCACGGAAAAAGTAATTAGCAAGCTGGAGGAAATGGGAATTGGTAAACGTAAGGTCAATTTCAAGATCCGGGATGCGGCGTTTAGTCGCCAGCGCTACTGGGGTGAGCCCTTCCCCATCAAATGGATCGATGGTGTAGCCTATCCGCTGGATGAAAGCGAGCTGCCTCTAGAACTGCCACATGTGGAAAGCTACAAGCCAGGACCAGAGGGTGAAGGCCCGCTGGCTAACATACCCGAATGGACCGCACAACAGCTGGAAACGAACACCATGCCGGGCTATGCCGGATCCTCATGGTACTTCCTGCGTTATATGGACCCGCACAATGAAGCAACGTTTTCCGATAAAAACATCAGCGCTTACTGGAACCAGGTAGACCTTTATGTAGGTGGTACTGAGCATGCCGTAGGGCACTTGTTATATAGCCGGATGTGGGTAAAGGCCATGTATGATCTTGGCTTTATCACGTTTGACGAGCCGTATAAGAAGTTGCTGAACCAAGGCATGATCCAAGGTTCATCCCGTTTTGTATATCGTGTAAGAGGTACTAATAAATATGTATCTGCAGGACTAAAGGACCAATATGAAACCGATGACCTGCATGTGGACGTAAATATGGTGGACGGCGTAGATTTGGATGTAGACGCCTTTAAAAAGTGGAAGCCTGATTTTGCAGACGCGGAATTTATTTTGGAAGACGGTAAGTACATCTGCGGTGTGGAAGTAGAGAAGATGAGTAAGAGCAAGGTGAACACCGTGAACCCCGATAACATCGTAGAAAAATACGGTGCCGATACCTTCCGTATGTACGAGATGTTCCTCGGTCCTGTAGAAATGAGCAAGCCTTGGGATACCAAGGGTATTGAGGGCGTACACCGTTTCTTAAAAAAACTCTGGCGCTTGTTTGCCAACGAAAATGGCCTGGTGGTAACTAATGATAAGGCTACGCCAGAAGAATGGAAGGTGTTGCATAAAACCATTAAGAAGATTGAAGAAGATACGGAACGTTTCTCTTTCAATACAGCAGTGAGTGCCTTCATGGTTTGTGTGAATGAGTTGCAGGATTTGAAGTGTAACAAGCGCGAGGTGTTGGAGCCAATGTTGATCTTGTTAACACCGTATGCTCCGCATATTGCTGAAGAACTGTGGCACCAATTGGGCAATACAACTACGATACTGGATGCAGCTTATCCGAAGTTTGAAGCACAGTACCTGGTAGAGAGCACAAAAGATTATCCAGTGTCTATTAATGGTAAAATGCGTACACAGATCACTATTGATCTGAATGCTACACAAGATCAGGTGCAGGAGATCGTACTGGCAAATGAGATCGTACAAAAGTGGATGGAGGGCAAGCCTTTGAAGAAGTTCATCTTTGTGAAGGGTAAGATGGTGAATGTGGTGGTGTAGTTCTTATTAAACAAGTATTTCATAAAGAAGCGGCCCTACCTGATCAGGTAGGGCCGCTTCTTTTATACTTGGGTTTGGCAAAGCTAGTACTCCATTTTTCGGAAGGCCCTTTCAGCGCCTTTTATTTCATCCCATAATACCAACGTTTGACCCAGTTTGAATTGGCCGGTATACTTGTTTGTGTGACTTTCTATCTGAAAGTTCCAATGCTTATAACCTGCGCTTTTAGCCTCGTCTGTTGATGTTATCTTAAGGCTGATCGGTTTAGTAAAGAGGTCGGCTTCGCTTACGGTAAGACCGAACGAGATCTTGTTATCATCAATAACCAGATCTCGCATATTAGTAACAAAGAACCCTGGTATATGCGGGTGTCCTTCTGGAACTTCCTCCGTGGCTTCTTCAAAGTCTGTTGATGGGCCAAAGTACAAGCCGGTAATACGTCCGTCCTCTTTCCAAAGTACAATGTAATGGTTCTCTTTTATGCCCTTTTTATTAAAGGGAAAGTTGTTGATATATTCATAGGTGCCCACATAGGACGGATACTTATTGTTGTTTTCTGTGTCCGTAGCTGCTGCTATTGTTTCGTTGGAAGTCAAGCGTGCGCTAGGGTTGCGGCCATTACGGATAACAGTAGTCATCTTTTTAGTAATGAGATCCAGTTTGTGGATATTCTCTTCCTTTTCATGATCATAAGAACCACAAAAGAAAAGTTCGTTCTGGTTGTTTAAAAACAAGTCGCCTGTACAGCTCATGCCTTTGGGGGAGAGACGCGTAAGGGCACTTGTTTTCAGGTTGTACATAAATACAGCTCCTACTGGCATGCCTGCTGCGTCAAAAGCATCGGCGGTAAACAGCAAGAATTGCTCGTCTGGCGTAAGGATAAATTTGGAGTCACTGGATGTTGAATAATCCTTGGTAATAGGGCCCAGGTTATAGTTTTTTACCAGCTGTCCGTTGCGCTCATAGATATAGAGTTTATTCATATCCTGTACAAGGATGCGCTTACTATCTGCTGCCCAGCTTGGTGCATAACTTTCATGCGCACGGGTGAGCAGGCGAAAGCTTTGATCAACAAAAGAGAATAAGCCCGTATACCAAACACCATCCACAAATGTTTGAAAGGCAAGGTAGTTGCCATCCGGCGACCATACCGGTGCATACGATGTATGATTGCCTACGTTTATAGTCAGGTGTTTTTTAGTGTCTAACGAATAAGCCACCACTTTTCTAGTGCCGGTAGTATTGCTGGTATAGGCGATTTTGGAACCATCGGGCGAAAGACAGGCATCGTTTCCCTGAATGACTGAAACGGCCTTATTGGCTTTTTCATCAAAAACAAAGATTTTATCAGCCCGTTGGAAAGCCAGGTTGAAAGTAAGCGTTTGTGCCTGGCAGTTGTAAGCCAATACCAGAAGAAAAAGAAAAAAGCGCATAGGATATTTTGAATGCAAAGTACTTGTTTAGAAAAATAGGCATATCTCACAACTATCTTTTTTGATGCGTTCTTTAAAAAAGGTGTGAAATACGGAGATGAGAAAATAAGTAGTGTGCTGATTTCTTTAAAGGGCTACTTTGTTAATTAATCCAACTGATGTCAGGTCGGTTACATACTTTTCCTTAAATTAGAGGTAATTACTATTAACCAAGAGTTACATCTTCACCTTTCATATTAATTGGAATTTGTTGGTACGGCTTTGTTGCTAACTGTTATATAAAAGTTAAGGAGGCATGATGTTATTATTTGCAGATGTTTTTGGTGCTCCCAAAATTCCCTTCGCGGGTATTGATAAGGTAAAAGATAATGTACCAGATGTTATTATCTGGGCCGCACCGGTTATGTTTTTCTTTGTACTCCTGGAGTGGGTAATCTCGCGTTGGCAACACCGTAAGTTATACGATAAAAAAGAAACAATTGGTTCCATTTGCGTAGGTATTGGTAATGTGGCCATCAATACAGTCCTGAAGCTAACCTTGTTGTATGGTTATATAGCGCTCTATAATTTATTTCCCTGGCGCATGCACTTTAGCTGGTGGAGTTTTATTCCCTGTTATATACTTTTTGACCTTTGTAGTTATTGGGCACACCGTATTTCGCATGAGCAACGCTTTTGGTGGGCCACGCATGTAGTACACCATAGCAGCGAGAATTATAACCTTACCGTATCCTTTCGGTTAAGCTGGGTGCAACAGATCAAATTGATCTTCTTTTTGCCAGTAGTATTCATTGGCTTTCATCCAATCATCTTTTTCCTGGTAACACAGGTAGCTATCCTGTTTCAGTTCTGGGTGCATACTGAATATATCCGCAAGCTGCATCCTGTTATTGAATACCTTTTTGCTACACCGTCTAACCACCGGGTACATCATGGTTCGCAGGAGAAGTATATCAATAAGAATTATGGTCCTACTTTCATTATTTGGGACCGGATGTTTGGTACCTACCAGGAAGAAGACGAAAAGCCGATATATGGACTTACTCATGAACTAGAACATAAGTCAAATCCTATTTACATCAACTTTCACGAGTTTGCCGATATGTGGAAAGATGTAAAGGCAGCAAAAGGCTTGCGTAAAAAATGGTTCTACCTATTTGGCGATCCTATTGATATAGCGAAGGAAAAAGGGCAGCAGTCGCAACAAGAACATGCGTTGGTAACTATGGTTACGGAGGATTCCAAGTCGGCGTAACCGTATTCTCCATATACAAGATTTAGGGATATCAATAAAGAGTCTGTTAAAAGTGAAGAAGACAGCTTGCTATTCCTTATCCTCATCAAGAATAGGGTAATACCTGTACTCCCGTTCACTATGTTGACAATTCCTTCACAAAAGCGTAAAAGGTGAATTCTCTATTTTTGCAAAAATGGGTAAAGGCATTCTCTCCATATTAATCCTCATCGCATCCTTCTTCTTTTCAGATGAAGCGCAGGCGCATGGGCTGTCTGGTGAGAGCAAAACAAAGATTATTGTTGAGCAGCATAACCATGACCTACTCTCCGCCATTGCCAATACACACCGTTTTGATCTTGAACAAAGTTTAATAAGAATAGTGCCGGCATCCCGCTGTGGCCAGGTATATAAATATGTTGGCAATAGTCATTGGTCGGTGTTGTCGTTCTCTGCTGCTACCTTTCCCTATCACGTACGGTGTATCAGGGCTAGTGTACCAGCTAAAAATAGCTATCTATCCCACATCTACCCCTCGCATAACTTCTGGTAATACCTACTCGCTTTCTTTCATTTATACTAGCAAGGCCAATGGCTTTGTGTAGCCGCCTATCTATTATTTCCTAACTCTATAACTATTTAGTATGCCTCCGCATATAAAAACCCTATTGGTATTCTTAGGCATTGTTGCCGCTGTCGTTGCTTTAATGATATATGTACCTACATCAAAGCGTGGGAATCGTGATACCGCTTCTCTGCCTGAGGATAAAATATAATTAAGCAATTTCTAAATACCAGTTTATCATTAAAAAGAAAGTATGGGTCATTTACCAAACCTTATAACCGATCTTGCCCTTATACTCGGGGCTGCAGCTATTAGTACAATAATTTTTAAATGGCTGAAGCAGCCTCTTGTTTTAGGATATATCATTGCAGGGTTTGTTGTAGGCCCTTACTTTCATCTTACACCCACAGTAGTAGACAGGGAAAACATAGAAACCCTAGCGGAGATCGGTGTGATCTTTCTATTGTTTAGTCTTGGTCTGGAGTTCAGTTTTAAAAAGCTGCTACGCGTAGGTGGTTCTGCGTCGATAACGGCGCTGGTAGAGATACTCTTTATTACCGTTGCCGGCTATTTTGTTGGTCAGTTGATGGGCTGGACCATGATGGACAGTTTATTCTTAGGTGGTATGCTTGCCAGCTCCTCTACCACCATTATTCTTCGCGCCTTTGATGAGCTAGGTGTGAAAACCAAAAAGTTTGCAGGTATTGTATTCGGTGTGTTGATCGTTGAAGACATCGTTGTGATCTTAGTAATGGTATTGCTTTCTACCGTTGCTGTTACCCGGGCTTTTGAAGGCTCAGAAATGTTGCTCACTGTTTTAAAATTATTGTTCTTCCTCGTGCTTTGGTTCCTGGCAGGTATTTTCTTACTGCCCACCTTCCTGAAAAAAGCAAAAAAGCTGATGAGTGAAGAAATGTTGCTGATCCTTTCTCTAGCTCTTTGCTTGGGTATGGTAGTGTTAGCAACGTATGTAGGCTTTTCTGCAGAATTAGGTGCCTTTGTAATGGGGTCGATTATTGCAGAAACAACTTCTGCTGAAAAAGTAGAGCACCTTTTAAAACCTGTAAAAGATCTATTTGGTGCTATATTCTTTACTTCCGTTGGTATGATGATCGATCCACAAGCTATGGTAGATTACGCGCAGCCAATTTTCTGGATTACGATGCTTACTTTATTGGGTAAACTTTTCAGTACCACACTAGGGGCATTGCTTTCAGGTCAACCATTGAAGCAATCGGTTCAAGTGGGGATGAGTATGGCTCAAATAGGTGAATTTGCCTTTATTGTGGCGGCCTTGGGTTTGTCGCTTGGGGTTACGTCTGCCTTCCTGTTTCCCGTGGCTGTAGGTGCCTCTGCCATCACTACTTTCACCACACCTTATCTTATCAAATCTTCGGGTGCTTTAGCCCAATGGCTGGAGAGGGTGTTGCCAAAAGGATTGCTTAACCGGATAAACCGGTATAGCACGGAAACCAAAATGGTGTCGTACACCAGCGAATGGAAAAAGTTTATCCGGTCGGCTGCTATCAATGCCGTGCTGCTGTCTATTGTTATTCTGTCTATTATATTTTTCTCCTCACGGTATGTGCAGCCTTGGATACAAGAACGCGGTGATTCCTTGGCGTTAAAAATTACAGCAGTGATGGTTACTTTATTAGCGCTTACACCGTTTTTGTGGGCGTTGGCCATTAAGAGTCCAACCGAGGTAAATCAAACGGTGATCGCCAATAGCCGATACAAGGGTTTATTATACACTATTCGCTTCCTGAAGCTTGGCCTAGCGGCTTTCTTTATTGGCTTTCTGTTGGATCGCTACTTTAGTATGTTTACTGGTATTGCTTTTACAGCAATATTTATAGCCTTACTCATTTTGCTTTCTGAAAGGATTCGAACGTTTTACAGCCAGATTGAACATCGCTTCTTTAGTAACCTGAATCAGCGGGAAATAGCAGCAGCACAAAGCAACCGCACTGAGCTGGCGCCATGGGATGCGCATATAGCCATGGTGGAAGTAGAACCAAGTGCACCTATTATTGGTAAAAGCCTGTTGGAACTTCGTTGGCGCGAAACAATTGGTATAAACGTAGTAATGATCAAACGGGGCGATCATCCTATTGCCGCCCCTGGTAAGGATCAACTTATTTTTCCAAGCGACCATTTGTTAGTGCTAGGTACCGACCACCAGATACAGCGACTAAAGGCTTCCATGCGTCCACAGAAAAAGACAGTGGAAGAACCTGGCTATAGCGAGGTAACCCTTCATAAACATTTCGTTGACAACACATCTCCGTTACGATCCTTATCGATACGGCAGACAGGGCTCCGAGAAAAAGCTGGTGCTTTAGTAGTGGGGATAGAGCGAAATAATGAACGCTTACTAAATCCGGAATCGGAACTGATACTGCAGGAAGGCGATACCGTATTTATAGTGGGTAATAAACGGAAGTTGTTCCAAACCTATCACATGGATCTGCATCGTTAAGTAGGCACAGAGCGAATAACTATTTGCCACCATTGTCAAAATGCATAGTGATCGTCCATAAGCTTGATTCAAATAAGCTATGCTATTTTGTACAGGAAGGCAAAGGACCCCTCTGATTTTCAGAGGGGTTATTTATGTTATGTATTACTAAGAACAATTGGCCACCAGAATTCTACAATCTATTAATGATCTCATTTTCTTAAAACGCAGCTAATGTAACTTTCTCTTTTAATTGACATCAGGAATGAATCAAATCATGATGCATAGTACCATGAAAAAAAGCATCGTTGCACTAACTGTACTTGTTAGCTCTTTAACTGGTAGCGCACAAACCTGCGACTGTCAGACTGCTTTTGATTTTACCGTACAAAAGATTGAAGCCAACTATTCTGGTTTCAAGGATAAGGTAACAGCAGCTAATCAGTCGGAATATCGCGCCTTTACAGATAGCCTGCGCAGTATGGCCGCCACTACTGTTTATCAGCGTCACGACTCTTGCCATTCGCTACTTACTCGCTGGTTAGGGTTTATGAAAGATGGGCATACCTATGTAAACATGTTTGCTAATATTCCCACCAATGTCAATCCAGATTCTGTGCGAGGATTGTATGCCAATTGGCCGGTGGTCAAGCATACGTCGGCCAGCTTTGCTACTTACTTGTCTACCCATAAAAAGCAGTTGAAGCCATTGGAAGGTGTGTGGCAAATGGAAGACGGTAATTATAAAGTGGGTATTATTTACCAAAAAGGAAAATACAGCGCCTTTGTTTTGAAAGCAGATAGTTTGTACTGGATGCCCGGGCAAATAAAGTTTGAAGTAACACCAAAAGGCAATGTGTATGAAGGAACTTTTTACTTACGCAATCATGTGGCAGAACCGGCCGTATATGATCTTAGCCACATTACCGATGGTTATATACAAACCGGTATTCGTGGCACCTGGTATAAGCTGGATGAAAACGGAAAGCTTTTACTCAAAAACTTTTATCAAGGTTATGGTGTAGCCAGTTTTAAGCAGCTTAGTCCTAAAACCAACCTGTTCACTATAAAGAGTTTTAATGGTAATTACCGCCGGCTGATTGATAGCCTCATTATTGCAAACGACTCCTTACTACGTCATACAGAAAATCTGATCATTGACCTTAGAGGTAATGGCGGCGGTAGCGACTATGCACACTATCCCTTACACAAATACTTATATACGAACCCGTATACAATTTATGGAATGGAGGTATATACTTCTAAGGATAACATCGATAAGTTTAGAGCATTGGCAGTTAATCCCAATATTAAACCGAATGAACAGGAAGATTACCGGAAATGGATAGCATTGATGGAACAGCATCCCAATCAATTTTATTCAAGGGAGCAAACGGTTTTTATGTCTGATACATTAGAAGTGTTGCCTTTTCCTAAACGGGTAGCAGTGTTAATTGATAAGGATTGTGCCAGCGCTACTGAACAGTTCTTAATAGAGCCTGTGCTAAACAGCAAGAAGGCTACGATCTATGGACAGGCTTCGGCTGGTATAAAGGATTATAGCAACCTACATTGGTTAGCTATTCCCAATACACCTTTTGAATTGAATTATCCTACTACGCGCAGCAAGCGGGTAGATCTGGGATTAGGTATAGATAACAAAGGGGTACAGCCTAATGTAAAGCTGGATAGTAATACAAAAGACTGGGTACGGTATGTACAGCAAGAAATGGAAAAGTCATAAATGGCACATGTAATAAATGAAAAGGCCTTATCCTGAGATAAGGCCTTTTCATTTATTGAACGGTTTGAATTTTTATTATTTCTGTTGAGGTTTGCTATCAGTAGTGCTGGGTTTTAAGAGTCGTATAACCGCACTGCTATTTTCTGTACTGGCAAGCTGGGCTTCATAACGTTTGTCACCCACCACAGCTACCATGAAAGAAGTATTGGGTGGGATAGAGCCTAAGTTCTCGGCCACCATGGTCAATTCATTCGAGCTGCCCATATCCGACACCGGTAGTTTAATGGTATATGCTTTATCGGTGAGGCGAATGTGTTCAAAAAGCAGTTTGTTGTTTAGGAACAGTGAAATGGAGTCGCCATCAATTTCAGCATTGTCATAAAAGCGCAATTCAATAGAATCGCCGGTTAATGGAATATCGGTCGTAAAAACTTTGCGGCGCGCAATAAACTTCTCTTCAATGGTTTGGGACTTAATGACAGCAGGCGGTTGAGGGTTTTCTTTTTTTGTTTCCGGAGGCATTGAAATCACAACCATGCCAGGAATAGGAGATTGCATAGGTGGTGCCTTAGGTTCCTTAACTGGTTTTCTTCTACCTGGTACGCTTGCAATCAGGTTTACACTATCAATAATGTCCGGGTCATTAGCACCAACCAGGTAGTTCTCAATAACATAGTCCCACTCGTCCCGAAAGGAAGGGCCTTTTACCTTGGTAAGCGCTACGGGCCCTTCGGTTTCCTGACTCTCTTTTGGAGTGGCTTTTCCATCCAGGTGCATTTCTCCGCCGCCGGGGCAGTTAAAGTCAGCTGTAGAAAGTAGCGGTGTTTTGCCAGGCGTACCCAGCAGGCCTCCCTTTTCTTCAATGAGCTGATCGTCCCACCAGATCACACTATTGGTGTTGGGGTCAAAATACCCTTTGATACTGTAGCGGCTATAGTTGCCAGCCGACGCATAGTAATAGGAGGTGCCGGTGAGACTGTCTCCATTCTGGACAATCTTCACTTCTACCTTTTCCTTTTTGACCTTGCCCTTCCACACACCGGTAACCTGTTGGGCCTGAAGGGAAGACAGGAATAGGATTAATGATATGGACAATAGGATTTTGCACGAGGCAGAGCGCAAATAGTTGCTGGAAGGCGACATGTTTATTAAACGCGTAAAGCGGAAATATATTTTGTGAGGAGGCGAGGACGCACCCCTAAGAGGGAGCGCTTCGCACTATATTATTTCACGCAGAGGCGCGGAGAACCCAGCGAAAAAGTTTCGCACAGAGGAAAGGAGAAAAGGAGAAGTATTTCAAGATTTTAGGTTCCAAGTTTCAGCCTTGCTTTCACAACCTACCCCTAGTGCAAACGCCTCTCGCTTTTGTCATTCTGAGCAATAGCGAAGAATCTCAGAGACTACGTTTATAGAACAAACTGCTATTGTAAGATCACTTGCTTGTCACCCTGAACTCGTTTCTGAGTCTGATCTTACATCAAAGACAGTTTAATCAACAAAGGCAAAGTAAATATTCAGGAAGGTAATCCTAATAATCCTTCTTTAAATCCCATTCATCCGCGGTGCCATTTTTATGGTTTTAGATAGTTCTATCCTTCATATGCGAATGTTGTGTTATGTAAAAGCGGCTAGCTTTCAAATGGTAAAATGTGCCTATTAAAAAACTAATTGAAATACTTGCAACTACAATCTTGCGCTATTATGTTTATGGCGCGTTTCACGCAATCCTTCTCTTCCAATTCCTGCTGAAGAAACATAGATAGTTCCGTTAGCCCGAGCCACTCCTTTATTAAGTGCCCGCCCTTGCGGTAATTATCACCTTTTCAGCATAAACGTTTATCAATAGATAGAAATAGCAACTGTTGCTGTTATTACTTTGATCCAACCCGTTGAAACAACTGCCGTTATCCAGTGTTCCTGACGAACTGTAATCCATTTGATTAAACGACAGGAAATGAAACAATTCAACCCCCGTACTCTTACCACAACCACTTATTTTTTGAGCCAAGCGCTCAAGCAAATGCTTGTGTTTATGTTGCTCTTTGCCACTTCCTTTTATTTAAAAGCAGCACCTGCACAAACCACCTATCATATCAAGGTAGACCAATTTGGTTATTTGACGGCATCCAAAAAAGTTGCCGTTATTGTTGATCCGCAAGTAGGCTACAATGCAGCTGAAAGTTTTCTGCCTGGCACAGGTACTAACCAATACCAGGTGCGCCGTTGGAGTGATGATGTAGTTGTATTCGCCGGAACGTTGCAAGCGTGGGGTAGCGGTACTACTCATACGCAATCGGGCGATAAAGGCTGGTGGTTTGACTTTACTTCCGTAACCACTCCAGGATCTTATTATGTGTATGATGTGGCGAATAATATAGGTTCTTTCCGTTTTGAAATTGGTGATAATGTATATGATGAAGTGTTGAAGCAAGCCATGCGTGTATTCTTTTACCAACGAATCAATTTTGCTAAGCAAGCGCCTTATACCGATACCAAGTGGGCAGATGGAGCGGCCTTTGAAGGTGCCAACCAGGATCGGTTTGCTACCAGCCGGTTTGCAAAAGGCAATATGTCTACCGCCAAGGATGTGCATGGTGGCTGGATGGACGCAGGTGATATGAACAAGTATACCACGTTTGCCAATAGTGCTGTTATTCAACTAATGGAAGCCTACCGTATCAATCCTGCTGTGTTCAAAGACAATTACAATATCCCTGAATCAGGTAATGGCATTCCGGATATACTGGATGAAGTGAAATGGGAGCTAGACTTTTTAAAACGTATGCAGGATGCTGCTGGCACCAATGGCTTTCTATTAAAAGTAGGTGTAGATAATTATAATGAAGTAACACCACCTAGTACAGACACCCGCCCTCGCTACTACCTGCCAGAATGTACAGCAGCTACACTTTCAGGCTGCTCCATGTTTGCGGTTTCGGGTATGGCTATGAAAAATGTAGCGGCCTTATCGACTTATGCGCAGGACCTTATTGCTCGTGCAGAACTGGCATGGGCCCGGGCTAAAGTAACTACCAACAACTTTACCAGCTGGCAAACGGCTTGTGATGACGGTGATATTAAAAGTGGTGATGCTGATAATACCGCTGAACAGCAATTGGATAATGCTTTTGTAGCTGCGGTGTATTTATATGAAGCCACTGGCAAAGCGGAATACAAGACCTTTGCTGAAACGAATTACACCAATGTAAATCCTTACAAGATCTATTGGTGGGGACCTTACTGGATGCCGCAGCAACTGGCACTTTTACGACTCACTACGTTGCCTAATGTGTCATCTACTGTAATTAATAATATTCTTAACCAGAAAGCCGGAATGGACTATCTCTATTCGGTTCAAAACTATACTGCCGCTACCGACCTATACCGGGCGCATATGGGAGATGATACCTACCATTGGGGACATAATCAGGTGCGTACCAATGCGGGTATTATGAACCTGGATTACATCACTTTTGGTTTAAACACCACAAAGCATCAGCAATATAAAGAGGTGGCGGAACAATACCTCCATTGGATGCATGGGGTAAATCCCATGGGAATGGTCATGCTTTCCAATATGTATGCTTATGGTGCAGAGAAATCCGTAAATGAGATTTATCACGCCTGGTTTACCAATGGCTCTAAATGGGACAATGCGTTGACCTCACCCAATGGCCCCGCACCAGGTTATGTGCCTGGCGGCCCCAACAAACAATACTCAGGTCCTGTAGCAGGTATAACAGACCAGCCGCATCAAAAGGCCTACAAAGATTGGAATACGGCTTATCCTGAAAACTCCTGGGAAATTACAGAGCCAGCTATTTATAGCCAGGCCTCTTATATAATGTTATTGGCCCGCTTACTTTCACCCACTACTACACCGCCTCCACCAGCGGATACTATCGCGCCCGCCGAACCAACGAATGTGATGGTCACAAGTACTACTGATAAAACAGCAACATTGAGCTGGACAGCCGCTTCAGATAATGTGGGTGTAACAGGGTATGATGTGTACCAGGGTGCAACACTGTTGCAAGCCAATGTAACGAGTACAACAACAACTATCAATAACTTAAACTGTGCCACTGCGTATGGTTTTTCAGTAAAAGCAAAAGATGCTGCCGGCAATCTATCTGCTTTCAGTAATATAGCCACAGCAACTACTCAAGCTTGTATAGTAGTAGCTAGTCCAATAATTTACGATGATGCGATAGGCGTAGACTGGAGTGATGTGTCGACTGGTTCAACAAGAAACTTTAACGCAACTAATATTATTAAGGTAGGAAGTAAATCAATAAAGGTTGATTATGCAGCCAGCGGCTTATTGGCTTTTCAAAAAGGAACCGCTGTTACCAGCAGCAGCACTACACAATTAAAGTTTTGGATATACAATGCCAGTAAAAATGGTATTCGTATCTATACAGAGTCCACTACTGGTGCAAAAAGTGCAGATGTATACCTGAAGACGGCTAGTAATAAATGGGAAGAAGTAGTAGTAAGTATGAGCCAGTTGGGTAATCCGGCAACGATTAAAAAAGTGGTGATTGGCAACAACTCAAAGCAAACCGGCACCATGTACTTTGATCAAATACAACTGACAAGTACTGCAGCCACTGCTCGAGCTGTTGAAAGTAATACTAATGAAACCGCTCCATCTCCTACACCATGGACAGTATACCCAAATCCTGCCAAGGATCAAGTAGTTATTCAACTTCAAACGTCTTCGGCTTCCTGGCGGTTACTATTCATCAGTGATAATACAGGTAAGGTGGTTTACAAACAGCGTGTTCACTTGTTGGAAGGTGCAAACAAATGGCTGCAAGCACTACCAAAATTGACCCCAGGTATTTATACCATCAGCATTAATGACGGTCAAACTTTGTATACGAAAGCAATAGTTATTCAATAAACGAAGGTTAGTTAAAAAGTAGAATTCAGCAATGCGTTCCTTTCAGTGCTATTGACCTTGAGCGCCATCCTTCCACTAGAGAGCCCCGGCCATTTGGTTGGGGCTTTGTTTTCTTAAAGTGGTACATTCAAGCTAAAACAATTAGGCCAATAAGTAATGAACCAACGAATAGCCCATATAGCCCTGGTGGTGAATGACTATGATGAAGCCATTCAGTTTTATACCGAAAAGCTGCATTTCACATTAATAGAAGATACGCCTTTGAGTGAAACAAAGCGATGGGTGTTAGTGGCCCCAAAAGGAGATACTACATGCTGTTTGCTGTTGGCGAAAGCCGCCAGTGAAGAACAAAAAAGCCGTGTGGGCAACCAAACTGGTGGACGGGTGTTCATGTTTTTATATACGGACAACTTTCAACGCGATTATCAGAACCTGCTGGATCATCAAATTAAAATCGTACGGCAGCCTTCGATGGAAGAATATGGCACAGTGGCTGTATTCGAAGATCTGTACGGTAATCTTTGGGATTTGATTGAGCCAATCGATCGCAAGTAGATGCTATAAAGAAAATAGGCATGTGATTTCTTTGAATAATTGGCTGAAGCAATTTAAGCAGTTGATTATGGAATCGATCATAATAGTTCCCTTAGCTGCTTTGTCCTAAATCAAATGTTTATCTATCTATAAAGTCTTGTGCCACAAGCGCTCAGAGGTTTTCAACATAGGGTGCATAACATCTGCTGCCGTTTTACGATTTCTGTTTTTCTTTTGTAGGGCATATCGGTTTCTACGCTTAACGCAAAGAATGAAAAGGGAATCAGGTGTAAATCCTGAGCTATCCCCGTAGCTGTAAGCTCCTTTACTTGTTTAATCTCCATGCCACTGTTGAAAAAAACGGGAAGGCCTTAAACAAGGGAGTAAGTCAGAAGACCTGCCGGTATCAAGTATTAAGTAACTACGCTTTCGGAGGAAAGGCATGGTACTGGTAGTTTATGCCTTTACCGGCTTTACTCTCGGCACTATACTATTCACCCGCAGGTAAAATGCTCCAATTATTTTACTATGCAACACAACAATGAAATTCTGTTGAAAGAAAACAAAGACCGCTTTGTTATTCTTCCTATCAATTATCCCAAGGTATGGGAGCACTACAAACGCCATGAAGCCAGTTTTTGGACCGCTGAAGAAATTGATCTTAGCAGTGATCTGAAAGACTGGGCGGCACTCAATGACGGAGAACGCCATTTTATATCGCACGTACTGGCTTTTTTTGCCGCCAGCGATGGTATTGTTAATGAAAATCTGGCCGTGAACTTCATGAGTGAAGTACAGTTGCCAGAAGCCCGCTGCTTCTATGGCTTCCAGATCATGATGGAAAACATTCATAGCGAAACCTATGCATTGCTCATTGATACCTACATTAAAGACCCGCAAGAAAAGCACAAACTCTTTCATGCTATAGATACGGTGCCCGCTGTAGCAAAGAAAGCAGAATGGGCGCTACGCTGGATCGAGAATGGCACGTTTGCCCAGCGATTGGTAGCCTTTGCAGCTGTCGAAGGCATCTTCTTCAGTGGTAGCTTTTGTTCCATTTTCTGGTTAAAGAAAAGAGGCTTGATGCCCGGACTAACCTTCAGCAATGAACTGATCAGCAGAGATGAAGGGTTGCACTGCGAATTTGCTTGTTTACTCTATAGTATGCTTTCCAACAAACTGCCAGAAGAAGAAGTAAAAGCTATCATTGGTGATGCTGTTACTATTGAAAAGGAGTTTATTACAGAAGCCTTGCCTGTGGACCTGATTGGTATGAATGCAAAGTTGATGCAGCAATACATAGAGTTTGTGGCAGACAGATGGCTAACCGAATTGGGGTATTCAAAGATCTTCCACACAGCTAACCCTTTTGATTTTATGGAAATGATTTCCCTGCAGGGCAAGACTAATTTCTTTGAGAAGCGCGTTGGTGATTATCAAAAGGCTGGAGTTATGGCTAACAAAGATGCACAGGTATTCTCCACTGATGATGATTTCTAATACGATTAGTTGTATCAAGGTCTGCCACGGTTACCAAGCAGTTTGCAAACAAGTAGTCACAGCTAAAAACCGTGGCAGACCTCAACGCTATCAACTCTATGGTGAATACAAAAACTATTTTTAAACAGCTTCTAAAAGATTAAATCATGTTCGTTATAAAAAGAAATGGTAAGAGCGAGTCGGTAAAGTTTGATAAGGTTACTGCCAGAATCGAAAAACTATCTTATGTTTTAAGTTCATTGGTAAACATACACGAGGTGGCAAAGAAAACAATTGAAGGAATCTATGATGGTGTTCCTACTACACAGCTGGATAATCTGGCTGCTGAAACGGCCGCTTCGTTAACCACCATACATCCCGATTATGCACGGTTGGCATCGCGCATTGCTATTAGCAATTTGCATAAGAACACCACCAAGCGTTTTTCTGCTACCATGCGTAAACTGCATCAATATACCGATGCCACTACCGGAAAGAAAATGCCGCTGATTGCAGATGATGTTATGCAGATTATCGAAGATCATGCCGACCTGCTTGATAGTACCATCATTTATGACCGGGATTATGCCTTTGATTATTTCGGTTTTAAAACATTAGAAAAGTCCTACCTGTTGCGTATTGACAACAAAGTGGTAGAACGCCCGCAACATATGTATATGCGAGTGGCTTTAGGAATACACAAGGAAGATATTGAAGAGGCTATTAATACATATCATCTGATGAGCGAAAGATGGTTTACGCATGCTACACCTACTTTATTTAATGCCGGTACACCCAAGCCTCAAATGAGTAGTTGCTTTTTACTAACGATGAAAGACGATAGCATTGATGGCATTTACGATACCTTGAAGCAGACAGCCAAGATCTCTCAAAGCGCAGGAGGTATTGGATTGGCCATTCATAACGTCAGGGCAACAGGAAGTTATATCAGTGGCACTAATGGTACAAGTAATGGTATTATTCCTATGCTGCGTGTGTTTAACGATACGGCACGCTATGTAGACCAGGGTGGGGGAAAGCGCAAAGGAGCCTTTGCTATTTATTTAGAGCCCTGGCATGCCGATGTGTTTGAGTTTTTGGATTTACGAAAAAATCATGGCAAAGAGGAACTCCGTGCCAGGGATTTATTTTATGCTCTTTGGATATCAGACCTGTTTATGAAACGGGTGGAAGCAGATGGTAATTGGAGTTTGTTTTGTCCGAATGAAGCGCCGGGCTTAAGTGAGTGTTGGGGAGAAGAATTTGAAGTCTTGTATGAACGATATGAGCGTGAAGGGCGGGCGAAGAGAACCATTAAAGCACAGGAGTTGTGGTTTGCTATCCTGGAATCACAGATTGAAACGGGAACGCCTTATATGCTGTATAAAGATGCGGCCAATAGTAAGAGCAATCAGCAGAATTTGGGTACTATTAAAAGCAGTAACCTGTGTACAGAGATCATGGAATATACGAGTGCCGATGAAGTGGCCGTTTGTAATCTGGCTTCTATTGCATTGCCGCGTTTTGTAGTAGATGGCCAATTTGATCATCAAAAATTATTTGAAGTCACTTACCAAGCCACGCGAAACCTGAATAAAATAATCGACAATAATTATTACCCTATTGAAGAAGCAAGGAATTCTAATCTTAGGCACCGGCCTATAGGTTTGGGCGTTCAGGGCTTGGCAGATGTATTTATTTTACTACGCCTTCCTTTTGAAAGTGAATTGGCCAAAATGCTGAACCAAAACATTTTTGAGACCATCTACTTTGCAGCTATGACGGCCAGCAAGGATCTGGCAAAAGTGTCTGGACCTTATGAAACATTTGCAGGTTCGCCGGTATCGAAAGGTATTTTCCAGTTTGATATGTGGGGTGTAACACCTACCAATCGTTGGGACTGGGCAGCCTTGAAAGATGAAGTAAAGCAGTACGGTGTCAGGAACTCCTTGCTGGTGGCACCCATGCCAACAGCGTCAACCTCACAAATACTAGGCAACAATGAATGCTTTGAGCCTTATACGTCTAATATTTATACAAGGAGAGTATTAAGCGGTGAGTTTATTGTGGTAAACAAACACTTGTTGAATGACCTGGTAGAACTGGGTTTATGGAATAATGATATGAAGAACCGAATTATTGCAGCGAATGGTTCCATTCAACACATACCAGAAATACCTGCCAGTATAAAAGAACTCTATAAAACAGTTTGGGAAATAAAACAGCGAAGCATTATTGATATGGCTGCCGATAGAGGTGCCTTTATTTGTCAATCGCAGTCGTTGAATTTATTTATAGATACCCCTACCACATCAAAACTTACGTCTATGCATTTTTATGCGTGGAAGAAAGGATTAAAAACGGGTATGTATTACCTGCGTACACAAGCTGCGGCGCAAGCCGTACAGTTTACAGTACAGAAGCAGACAGAACAACAGCCTGCTGCCTCACAGATTCAAGTGAAGGATCCTATGGTTATAGCTGAAGGAGATGCGCAAACAGATGGAGCCACATGCAGTATGCAGGATGGTTGTATCAGTTGCGGTTCTTAAAATACGCTAACCTGCCATGCTTATGTAAAAGAAGCCTGGCAGGTTTCTAATTAGTTACGTACAGTAGTTTTATATAAAACGGTTAAGTTCTTTAAAGTCAGAAATTTTATTGGTGGCGTTGTAGGTTGGATACCGGTTAAACTTATCATAGAGTACTGTGTCAATGCCCAGTTCGGTTCCAGCTTTTATTTCAGACTCGGGATCATCACCCACCACTAACGCGTCAGAAGGGGTAAGGTTGTATCGTTGTAAAATATCTGCAAATACGGTCTTCTTTGTTCGTTCACCCGTATTAGGATCAACAATATGTATTTCTTTGAAATCCTGTTCAATGCCCATATTCTTGATCTTGCTGGTCTGTAAATTTTTAAAGCCTGTTGTGACTAGAAATCGATCTGCTGGTAATTGTTTTATTTCATGGTAATCCGGAAAAACATCGATCGGCTCATTGTACGTAAGGCCTTGTAACAGCTGTGTTGTCGTTTGCAAAAAGGAATGATCAAACTGGTATCGTCGCACTACTACCTGGAAAGGTTCACGCATAACGGCATCTTTGATTTCAGTAATTTGATGAGCTGGCAGTCCGCTTGCATCTATCTGTTGAAAAAGGGAGGCAAACAACTTTTCTCCAATAGAGGCAACCGAATAAATAGTATTATCCAAGTCGAGAATAATTGCTTTCTTGGCCATTTTATCTATTGTATGATAAGGATGTAAAGTTAAATCTGTTGCTCAGAAAATGCTTTATTGTATCTGCTCTATGAAAGGTTTTGACTTTGTATTCCCTTTAAGTAATCGATCTTTGCTGCTTTAAGAAGAAGCGAAAGAAATGATATCGATTGTAAAGGCACAAGTGGCAGATGCTCCCTTACTGGCACATATCGGGAGACTATCTTTTATTGAATCGCATGGTCGTAGCGCTACGCCAACTGTCATCGACGAGTATGTAAACGATAAGTTTAACTTGGAGGTGATGCAGCAAGAGTTGCGTGACTTTGCTAATATTTATTACATCATTTATCACAATGAGCAGCCAGCCGGCTATTCAAAGATCATTTTTGACGCTAAACATCCAAATATCTCACTTCCACATGTAACCAAGCTGGAACGACTTTATTTGCTGGAAGCTTTCTACGAGTTAAGGCTGGGCGCTGAACTAACGCAATTTAATATCGACCTCTCTAAAGAGCATCATCAGAATGGTATGTGGCTGTTTGTCTGGACAGAAAATGAAAGAGCGCTGCGCTTTTATAAAAAGATGGGTTTTCAGGCTATAGGTAATTTTGATTTTAAACTTACCGACGCGCATGCCAATCCTAATTATCAGATGTTACTTACATATTGATCAGCTGCATGTTTTCGTAAGCGTTTGTCATTAGTAGTTATCAATAAACCAAATCTGTTTCTATAACGCTGGTACTTTACAAACCGGGTTCTTCTAATTAATTTTAGAGTACAAATTCATTGCCTTAGAGGAAAGGGTCTTTTGGTGTTCTATACTAAAATGATCAAAATGAAGCAGTACTATCTCTTGTTGATTGTATTACTGTTTGTTAACTGCAATCTGAAACAGACAAAGCATCCGCTAGCTGAAGCGGATAGTGATTGGACGCTCCTTGGTTTTGTCAAAATGGACCGGCTTAATCCGATTTTGCAACCCGATTCTACTTCTACTTTTTATTGCCCTATAAGTCGCAAAGGTGTTCAGTGGGAAGCAAGAAATGTATTAAATCCTGCCGCGGTAGTAAGAGAAGGAAAGGTCTATATGCTCTACCGGGCGCAGGATCAGGCCATGACGTCACGTTTAGGGTTAGCTGTTAGTGATGATGGTTTGCATTTTAAAAAAGAGCGCTGGCCCGTGTTGTTTCCTCAAAGCGATAGTTTGAAAAAGTATGAATGGAAAGGCGGTGTTGAAGATCCCCGTATTGTAGAGCGGGAAGATGGCATGTATATTCTTACCTACACTGCCTACGATGGTAAAACAGCCCGGCTTTGCCTGGCCACTTCTTCTGATCTAAAGTCGTGGACAAAGCATGGGTTAGTGATTCGCGGCGAACAGTATAAAAACCTATGGTCGAAGTCAGGCGCTATCCTGGCCCGGTTGCAAGGCAATCGGGTAGTGGCTGCCAAGGTAAAAGGCAAATACTGGATGTATTTTGGTGATAGCAATATTTTTATGGCTACTTCTGATGATCTCATTCATTGGGAGGTGGCTACCAGTGAAGAAAGCAAACAGATGGTGCCTGTACTTAATCCACGTCCAGGTTATTTCGATAGTAGGCTGGTAGAACCAGGCCCTTTTGCGCTCTTGTACAAAGGAGGCATCCTGCTTATCTATAATGGCAGTAATGCGGCTAATTATAATGACAGGGCAAAGCCGCGCTTTGCATACAGCGCCGGACAAGCTTTATTTGATAGCAGTATGCCTTATCGATTGGTTAAGCGTATGGATATGCCTTTTATTTTCCCCGACAGGTCTTATGAGCGAACAGGCGAAGTGAATGAAGTCTGCTTTGTTGAAGGATTGGTATACTTTCAAAACCGGTGGCTGCTTTATTATGGAACAGCCGATTCAAAGATTGCTGTGGCAATAAAAGAAGAGGGATAAGTATAACCGTTTTACCTCTTCCATACGCCATACCTTTGTAGCAGCAATTATGAATAAGCTATTTACCAAACGCACTGCCAGTTACTGCATCCTTATTACATTATCGCTGATTGTGCTATTTCACCTTCTGGTTTTGGTCAGTATTGTGCCTTTCCAAATTGTTTGGGGTGGACGGCTAACCAATCATTCGCAAATGGTGCGATTTGAAATGATATCGATTGCGATCAATCTGATAATGCTTGCTGTTGTTGCTATCCATACTGGTATTTTAAAACTTCGCATTAAGCCTTTGCTGATCTATATTGTTTTATGGTGTATGGGTGGTCTCTTTCTCTTGAATACTATAGGCAATTTGTTATCTATAAATACTTTTGAAAAAATGGTATTTACCCCATTAACGCTGCTACTATCCATCTGTTGCTTTCGCTTAGCGTTGGATAAGCAATAAAAGAAATAATAATTGATTAGGAACCTAGTATTCAATAAATGTTTTGATTGCCATGAAATATAGCGGATTACACCTTTCAACTTCTCATATCACTATGGCAGCTGGTTAGCAAGTTTCTTTTCTACTCATCAGTTTAGTACAATGCATCATATCTAGCCCACTCAGAACAACAAAAAGGCGCTGTTTTTGTGCGAATAATAAAAACGATGTTATGGCTTACCCAAACCTGACTTTGATTGGCGCTTTGCGTCAGGCTGCTAAACAATTAAGAGAAGGCGCTCACTATGCCTGGGGCCATCATGGAGCTTGTAATTGTGGCCATTTATTGCAGGTAGTTACGCATTTATCAAAAGAAGAGATACTAAAGCATGCTCATACCGGTATTGGTGAATGGACAGAAATTGCAGAAGATTATTGCGAAGTAACCAGCGCACCGGCTTACTTGCTTATTGGTAAATTGGAAGCAATTGGGCTTACGCCTACTGATATTCATTGCCTAGAATACCTAAAAGACCGGGCAGTGTTGGAACGCTTGCCTGGTGGTTTTCAATGGCTGCAAAAGAATAAGGGGGAAGATGTAATTCTTTACTTTGAAACGTTCGCTAATTTGTTGGAAGAACAATTGCTAAAATATATTGATCTGCCTGAAGTGAATACGCTGCAACATAGCGCCCTGAGGCAGTCCGTTTCGTGAAAAAAAACCTGCCTCCGAAGGGGGGAAGGCCCTCCTAAATCCTCCCGAAGGGAGGACTTAGCTGCCGCACAGCACCAGAAGATTATAGAGTAATATATAACAAAAGCACTCCTTCAGTGGAGTG
This sequence comes from Flavisolibacter tropicus, assembly GCF_001644645.1. Classification (NCBI taxonomy): domain Bacteria; kingdom Pseudomonadati; phylum Bacteroidota; class Chitinophagia; order Chitinophagales; family Chitinophagaceae; genus Flavisolibacter; species Flavisolibacter tropicus. Next base: position 4,565,124 of record NZ_CP011390.1, read on the forward strand.
CTTTTTTGTTTATTGCTCTAATTGTAAAAGTAAAGTATCGTGGCAAAGCTGGCCTCTGTGCGACGGTATTCTCCTCTTTCGGGGGAGTTAGAGGGGGCCGGTCTCCTCCCCTTCGGGGAGGCCGGGTGGGGCCTTACCCTTCCGGGGACAGGGGGCCGCTAGAACCCTTTTTTCTCTTTTTCTTTTTTGATCTCATCCAACATTTCTTTCACGGCTCTTTCCAGTTGAGGATCTTTACCTGCCAGCACCGACTTGTAATCATTTGGCACTTTAATATCTGGCTCTAGTTGCAGGTTTTCAGTAGGACGTCCTTCTTTTCCAATAGTGGCAATCATTGGAATACCAAATACTATTGTGGGGTCAATCTGTGTTTCCCACCATACGGCAGTACCTGTACCAGGAACAGGCATACCAATGGTTTTACCAATACCCAGGCTCTTATAAGCATAGGGGAAGATGAAGGCATCAGAATAATTGCTTTCGCTCATGAGCACAGTAGATGGCGCCGTCCATTTATTACGTGGTTCACCCACCATAGGCTTTACACCCTGCGGTGAAAAGTCTAAGTATTTCTTACCACTCAGGAATGTTACCAGGTCGTCGTGCAGCCAGCCACCGCCATTGAAGCGTGTATCTACAATCAGTGCTTCTTTATCAGCAGCCTTACCTAGCACGTCCTCATATACGGTGCGATAGCTACCATCGTTCATACCTTGGATATGTACGTAGCCTACTTTACCGCCCGATAGCTCTTCTACTTTTTTGCGGTTCATAGCTACCCAACGGTTATACAACAGGTTTTGCTCTTCACCTTGTGTGATGGGTTTAGTGGTTTCTTCCCAGCGTTGTTTTGTCGTTGGATCATAAAGGCTTAACAGAACATTCTTGCTATTTTTTCGATTAAGTAAGTAGGCCCAATCTGTATTATCAGGGATAGCTTCTCCGTCGATCTTTTCAATGATCACACCTTTTTTGATCTTGGTGCGTGCATTGATAAATGGACCACCTTCCAATACTTCCATAACCTTAACGCCTTCACCGGCATAGGTTTCATCATAGAGTAAGCCAAGCGAAGCGGTTGCGTCTGTATTCTGTTGCGGAGGTGCGTAGCGGCCACCTGTATGCGAAGCATTCAGCTCGCCAAGGAACTCACTCAATAACTCCTGGAAGTCGTAGTTGTTGTTGATATAAGGTAGGAACTTGGCATAGTCTGCGTGGTACTTATCCCAGTTCAATCCATGGATTTTCGGATCATAGAATTTCTTAGCTACCTGGCGCCAAGCGTGATCAAAGATGTAAGCTCTTTCTTTATCAGCCTTCAATACCATTTCACCATTAACTGTAACAGGGCTTACTTTTCCTGCATCAGCATCCACTTTCATGATCTTGCCATCACTAACTACAAACAATGATTTGCCGTCTTTAGAAACATCAAGACCAGCAGGACCGCCATCTAGCTTCGCAATCAGTTTGGTTTCTTTAGTGCGTGGATTGGTCATCCACAGATCATAACCTTTCTCCATTCTTGCTAAGAAGTACAATTTCTCGCCATCATTGCTTAGCATAAAGTCAGAAATATTGCCCGAATTAATCGTCAGGCGCATCTTACGATTATCCAATCCTTCAAACAGTGGCTCCCAGTTTTTATTTGGTGCAGCGATCTTCAGGCTGGTATCTTTCTTGGCAGCTTCTTTATCCTTGTCCTCTTTTTCTTTCAGTAAGGAAAACTCGTCTTTGGTCAGACGGAATTTATCATACGCTTCCTGGTCAAAGAACATAGCATATACATCCACTTCACGAGCACCTTGGAAAGCCAGTGGCTTTTTACCATCGCGGTCGGTTGTCCATAATAAGGCTTTACCACCAAAGGCCCACTTGGGAGAACCATCAAAGAAGCCGCTGGTAGTTACGTTCTTACGCTGGCCACTGCCATCAGCTTTCATTAAGGCTACTTCAGAAGAGCCCCAGCGGCCTTCTGCTGAATTAAACGCCAGCCATTTGCCGTCGGGCGACCAGGTATAGTACTGGTCTCCATCGGCATACGAAAAGTTAACACCAGCAGGTACAATGGTTCTGCTTTTTTTAGTAGCGATGTTATATACTTTCAAAACATTTCGTTCTTCTAAGTAGGCGATCTCTTTTCCATCGGGAGAGATGTCGGGCTGAAATTCTTCAGCTTCTGTAGCCACTACCGGTTCTTCCTTGATCACTGTGGATGTATAGAAGTAAGGTTCTTCTTTACGCTCAATAGTAGCACGGTAAATATCCCAGCTATTGCCGCGCTCTGAAGCATAATAAAGGGTACGGCCATCAGGACTGAATTCAACACTACGCTCTTGTTCAGGCGTATTGGTAATACGTTTAGTAAAGCCACCTTCTACAGAGGTTACAAAGACCTCTCCACGCACCACAAAGGCAATCTCCTTTCCGTTGGGGGAAAGAGCTGTTTGTGTAACACCTGTATTGATTGGTAAGATCTTTTCGGCGTTAGTGCGGGTATCTGTTCCAATGCGGATGGCTACCTTTTGTGGTGAACCACCTTCTTTCAGCGTATAAATTTCACCGTTATATGTAAAAGATAATGTACCGTCATTGGCCCGGCTTAAGTGACGTACCGGGTGGTCTTTTAATTTGGTAAGCACCTGTGTTGAGCTTTGTCCGCCCAGTACAGATTTATAAATATTCTGAGAACCGTCTTTTTCACTCAGGTAGTAGAATGTGTTATCATCGCCACCCCATACCGGCTCACGGTCTTCGCCTTCAAAAGCCGACACTTGTGTGTATTCATCTTTCTTGGTATCGTATACCCAGATGTCGCGGGTAACGGAAGATGTATGTCGCTTGCGCCAGGCGTCTTCATAACCTTTGCGGTCCTGGAAGATCACCTTATCACCTTTGCTATTAAAATGGGCAAACTCAGAGCCTGCCGATAAGAACATTACAGAGCGGCCACCGGTTACAGGTACCTGGTATAACTTCTGGAACAAACCCTTTTGCGGGAATCGAGCAGATGTATAAACGTCATTCCGGTTAGTGCCAAACAAAACCGTCTTTCCATCAGGCGTAAAATCATAAGGGTAATCATTAGCCGAATGATAGGTTAGGCGACGGGCTTCACCACCTGCAGCTGGCATTACATACACGTCAAAATTGCCATAGCGGTCAGATGCAAATGCAATCCATTTGCCATCGCGGCTCCAAACGGGCATAAAATCATGCGCTTCGTGCAAGGTTAAAGGGTAGGCCTCACCACCACTGGCGGGCACCTTGTATAGATCACCTTTGTAGCTAAACACAATGGTTTTGCCATCCGGTGATATGGCAGGATAGCGCATCCAAAGGGGTGTTTCCTGTGCGGCGCTACTCAAGCTTACGGCTAGTGCAGCTGCAGCCATCAGTCTTTTCATCATGTGCTTTAATTTAGTTTTGTGGGATGTCCTTAAAATTATTGAAGACTTGTTATGGTTAAAAATAAATTTGAAGAGCGGTTAAATGCATGTAAGGTTGATTTTCACGCGGTTGTACCTGTACAGAAAACAGACAAACTTTTACGCTTAGACTTTACGGCTAACAACACAGAATTAACGCCTGAGATCTTATCCAATACAATCCTTTTCTCTGAATATGTAGACAAGCAGCTGAAACAAGCCGGTGCTACTTATGGTATTGGTGGTTACAATGAGCACCGGACTATTTATAGCAGGAGTGAGGTTTTTGATGGAGCAGCCCCCTCAGTGGCCCCTCCTTGCCTCCCCGAAGGGGATGACCTCAACGCACAAGGCCAGCTTGAGGAAGATGATGAGGAGGATTTGGATAGTTTATTAGGCGAGAGGGAAGGTAGCTATGGCTGCCAATGGGCGGATCCATTTTATTATAAGCAGTTGAAAGAATATGCTTTAAGCCATAGAAAACAGCCTACGCATGCTGAAGCAGTTTTATGGTATGCTTTGAAGGGACGACAACTAGGAGGATATCGCTTTAGGCAACAACATATTATTGACAAGTATATCGCCGATTTTGTGTGTTTAGGCAAACGTCTTATAATTGAAGTTGATGGTTTGATTCATCAACTTCCAGATAATAAAGAAAGTGGTCAAGCTAGAAGTGAGGCGCTAATACAAAAAGGCTTTACCGTTATCCGGTTCACAAACGACCAAGTGTTACATCAAAAAGATCAAGTCCTTCAAACTATTCTCTTACGTTTAAGCCAATTGCCAAGTATAAAGGAACAATCTGACCTAAGTTCCCCCTTCGGGGGAAAGGGGGCCGAGCCGCGTCGATTGCATTTAGGTACTGACATTTGGGGACCAGTAGATACGCCGATATATGCGCCTTTAGCAGGAACCGTCCATAGCGTAGGTTTTAATGATGCCTATGGCGATTATGGTGCAACCCTGATCCTGCAGCATGAAATCAATGGCTTAATCTTTCATACCTTATATGGTCATTTAAGCTTAAACTCTATCCAGGATAAACAGCAAGGGCAGGAGATCGAGAAGGGGGCCTGGATAGCGAGTTTTGGTGATATAGCTGAAAATGGTAACTGGCCGCCACATTTACATTTTCAGTTGATCTTGGATATGCAAGGCTATAATGGTGATTATCCCGGCGTTTGTCGGTTTTCCGAAAGGGAAAGCTACCTCTACAACTGTCCGAACCCTGAACTCATCCTTGGTATGGAACAGTTTGTTTTATGACCTTCTTGTCATTTTGGGGTTGTAAATTGAAAGTATAAAAGCTAATTTTAGACTTCTCGCCATACATGCACTGTATCTAATGATAGCTACTTTTTTTAAACAGCTAAAATGAACAGTTATGGCATTCAATCTTCTGGATACCGTTCGCGGCTATCTGTCTCCAAGTTTAGTGGAAAGAGCCAGTAGTTATTTGGGTGAATCTCCAACTGGTATTAACAAGGCACTTACTGCTATCATTCCCACAGTGTTGGGCATGTTTGTCAATCGTGCTGAAACAGGTAATGCGCAAGGCTTATTAAATGATGCCTATGAGGCTGCTGACAGTAATGTATTAAGCCAGCCGCAGCGTTTGTTTACTGGTGAAATGAGTTCTTTTCTGACTGGAGGTTTGGGTCGACTTGAGAATTTGCTAGGTGGTAATGCCTCAAATATCCTTTCATCTATTGGCAATTTTGCTGGCATAAAGTCAAATGCCGTTCAAGGACTTATGGGTATTATTGCTCCTATTGGTTTAGGAGTTATAGGAAGGCATGCAAGAGAAGAAAATTTGTCTGCTCAGGGGTTGACGTCCTATCTGTCTAGTCAAAAAGCTGATATTGGCAATGCGTTGCCATCAGGATTTTCATTAGATAGCTTTCTTGGCGAACCACTCAGAGCTGGCCGTACAACAACTATTACAGGCGAAACACCTCGAATGGCACGTGTGGAGACCGTGCCCGAGCGGCGAAAGTCTAGTATGATGGCCTGGTTACTGTTAGGACTTGGAGCTATTGCTTTGATTTGGCTCTTAAATCGTAACAGAAACGATAATACAACATCAACTGCAAAAACCAATATTACTACTACGGAAAACCGTGCAGCAAAAGCGCCAACAACTACAACAACAGAAGCACCGATAACTACAACAACGATTGAAACGAATAGAGCTGCGGTAAGAGTGCGGTTGACAAATGGAGTGGAAATAGATGCCTATAAGGGAGGTATAGAAGATAAGTTGGTGAACTGTTTAAATGACGCTAGTTGTACTGCAGGAAAAGAAAAGTGGTTTGACTTTGATAATATCAATTTTGAAACCGGTAGTGCACAGCTTACACCATCCAGCCAGCTGCAGGTCCGTAACATTGTATCGATCTTAAATGCCTATCCAAATGCCAAAATTAAAATAGGCGGTTATACAGATAAAACTGGCAATGATGCGGCTAATAAGACCTTAAGCCAGCAGCGCGCTGATGCTGTATTGAATGCCATAAAAAATTCTGGTGCAAATACAAGCCAATTAGTGGGGGCTGAAGGCTATGGGTCTGCCTTTGCGAAAGTACCAGCAATTGCATCAGATGAAGAAAGACGACAAGATAGAAGGATTGCTGTGCAACTGCGCAGTAAATAAATGGTTTCGTAGAGAAGCATGAAAAAGAAAGGCAGGTGGCTCTTATTGTTACCTGCCTTTCTTTTTTATGTAGTAGTGAACGATATTGAAATTGAAAAGCAATTATCACAATTTCAGTAAGAGAACTGCTTGTAAGTTTTAGCTCTTATTATATACGGCTGCAAAGGTTTGGGCAAAATCTTCCAGTTTAGTTTTTCCAAAGCTGGAAGGACGGTTTTTCCAATAGTCTTCCGCCATAATTCCAGTGCGCAAACCTGCACCCATTTCTGTATAGTTCTTGGCAATTTCCTCTGGTAAGCCAGCTTGCTTTAAACCCTCTACGGCCTGTTCATCGGTAAAGATTATCCAAGGCAACTCGGGTTTGTTAACCGCTTTTCCTAATACAGAAGCAATATCTGCAGTATTGCGTTCATCGCTGGTAATATAACGCACGGTGTGTCCTTTGAAGTCTAATTTTAATAATGCTTCAGCAGCTACTGCAGCAATATCACTAGGATCGGCTAAAACCAACTTGAAATCATCACCACCGAAATTGCTGCCAATGATGTTCATGTGTTTTACCATATCAATATTGCCCAGGAAATTCTGAAAGAAGTAACCGGGGCGTAAGTGTATGATATTGACATCTGTTAGTGCATTCAAAGCACCTTCTGCGCGGTATAAGCCACTGACGGGGCCACAACCGTCTGGTCTATGCGCGCCAAAGCTACTTAGGTTCACTACGTACTTTATGTTGTTTGCTTGAATAGCATCGGCGTAGTTTTTACCAACCTTTCCAATATGAGCCTTCCAGTCAGTTACATTAAATATGGGCGGTACCATAGTGTATACAGCATCCGCGCCGGCAAAAGCTTGTTTTAAAAAAGCAACATCCTCTATAGACCCAATTGCTGCTTTTGCTCCCTTATCCGTTAATTCTTTTAAATGTTCTGCGTTTCTGCCTATAACAGTTACTTCATGGCCGGCCGCCAATAATTGTTCTGCCAATGGCTTTGATATGTGTCCTGCACTTCCTGTAATAACGTATTTCATGATTCATGGTTTTGAATGATGTTTGTATATACAAACATTGGTATAAAAATTTTTAACTCCTATAGTTGGTCAGTGATAGTGGCAATTTGCTGTACGGCCACTGCACTTTCTTTTTCACCCAATAAGCGCATGTAATGGCCTGAGAATTCCTCTACACAGGTTTTCATCTTTGGTAGTAATTCTTTTGCTTTTGGCGTAGGGTAAACATTGGTAATCTTTCCTTCCGTAGTACGGATTACCAGCTTTTTTCTTCTAGTTTCTCAATTAAACGGGTAATGGTGCTGGGTTGCAACTGTAGCTGCTCCGCTAAGGCGGTTGGTTGCATGCCTGGCTCTTCTAAGATGGACATTAATAAATAGCCATGGCTGGGAGAGAGGTCTACTTTCTTCCAGCTGGCTTGTGCCAATTTCTCCACTTTGCGGGCTAGTGCAGCAGAAGTAAAGTAAAGGCATTGACCATATTTAGAACCGCTTACTTTCATTTGAGGACACAAAGGTAATATCGTTATTTGTATATGCAAATATATTTTTTCTACACCTCTTTAACACTCCATCTAGCTGCTGTTTTGTATATTTACGCATGTCAAATCCTAATCTAAAAAGTGGGCAGGAGGGGTTATCAGCAGCCGATAAAGAGTTTGAGAATAATATACGACCAAAGGATATAGAGCAGTTTTCAGGGCAGGAGCAGATCATTGAAAACCTGCGCATTTTTATTAAGGCCGCTAAGATTCGCGGTGAGGCATTGGATCACGTGCTGTTTCATGGCCCTCCTGGTTTAGGTAAAACCACCTTATCACGCATCGTTGCCAACGAGTTGGGCGTAAACATCAAAGAAACTTCTGGTCCAGTCATTGAAAAACCAGGTGATCTGGCAGGCTTGTTAACCAACCTGGGGCCAAGTGATGTATTGTTTATTGACGAGATTCACCGCTTGAGTACAGTCGTAGAAGAATATCTGTATTCCGCTATGGAAGATTATAAGATCGATATCATGATCGATAGCGGTCCTAATGCCAAGAGCATTCAAATCAATTTAAATCCCTTTACGCTTATAGGTGCTACCACACGTAGCGGTTTGTTAACAGCACCGTTGCTATCCCGCTTTGCCATTAAGTCGCGCCTGGAGTATTATGATTCTACAACCTTACAAAAGATCATTTTACGGGCAGCACATATCTTAAATGCCCAAATTGATACTGACGCTGCTGGTGAAATAGCCCGCCGCAGTAGAGGTACGCCTCGTATTGCTAACGGGTTATTGCGCCGGGTAAGAGACTTTGCCCAGGTATTGAACGATGGACAGATCGATATAGGTATTACCCAACACGCCCTACGTGCTCTGCATGTTGACGAGCATGGCCTGGATGAAATGGATAACCGCATTCTGGCAGCTATTGTTGAAAAGTTTAAAGGTGGGCCTGTAGGTATCACCACCATTGCTACATCTGTTGGTGAAGAAGCGGGTACGCTGGAAGAAGTGTATGAACCGTTCCTGATCCAGGAAGGCTTTATCAAGCGCACGCCTCGTGGCAGAGAGGCTACTGAAAAAGCGTATGAGCATTTGGGTAAAACGCCACCGGCTTATGGAGCTACAGGCACACTATTCAGTTTGTAGAACCAGGATGATTAAGATTCTATAGATTAAAAGCATATAAGCGTATTTATTATAAAGCAAAAGGATTGAGTTTTAACTCAATCCTTTTGCTTTTATGCCTGGTGTATGCTGCTGGTGCATATACACTATAGCGTTTTTGCAAAGTGCTTACAGGCATCAGCTTTTATTAATGTTGCCTATCATATGAGAAGTTTCAATCAATACATACAGCTAAACTGTTATTCCATTCATTGTTACTTATAAGGGCTTATAAGCGCAAAATACTTTTGGCTTCTTAACCACTGCTAACAGCTATTAAAACGCTTATGAAACAACATTACCTTAAAGCATCATTTTTCTTTCTTTTTCTTTTAGCAATTAAAACTGGATTTACCCAAACAGGTCCTGGTGGTGTAGGAACCACCGACGGCACTTCTTCCTTAAAAGTATGGTTGCGTGCTGATAAAAATGCGTATACCAATGCAGGTGTTACTGCAGCTGCCAATGGACAAGCCGTGCAACAATGGAATGATCAATCCGGTAGTAACCTGTACGCAAGGCAAACAGATGCTGTAGCACTAAAGCCTACGTATAAGGCATCGTTTAGTAATGGACAGCCAGCTTTAAGCTTTGCTAATAATCAATTAGTAGTACCATTTGACATCAGTCCCGCGGTAACTCCCAATTTTACCGTGTTTGCTGTGGCATCTCATAAGACTGCTTTAAGAGTAAAATCGAAGTTGTTTGGTCACGATAATGGTGGATATGACCGGACCATTGGTTTTGATGATAGAGCGACAAAGAAGTTCACCTACTTTTCAGGTAGCTCTGTCGGTGACTTTTCTGATCAGCCAGTTGCTAATACGCCCTTTCTTATTACTGCAAATTATACTACCACTACTTTTTCTGGTTGGATGAATGGTGCACAGGAAGTAAGCGGTGCTAGTGTGTCGAACGGGGCTGGGGTAAATTATTTTGGCATCGGGAACCTTACAGGCACTGCAGGATCGGGTGCAGAGTATTGGAACGGCGATATAGCCGAATTCATCCTTTTCAATAGGTCTGTAACCAAGGCTGAACGCATACTGGTAGAGAACTACCTGTCGGCCAAATATGGTACTACACTTAGTGCTGATGATTTCTATACGAAGGATAATAATGGGTACGATTTTGATGTAACCGGTATTGGGCAAGCCGATGATAATTCACAAGTGACAAGTGCAGTAGGGGCCGGTATAATCAAAATCAGTATGGACAATCCATCAGGTTTGGCTGCTGGTAGCAATTTTCTATTCATTGGCCACAATAATGGAAGCCTTGCAGCAGATGCGGCAGATATACCAACCGGCTTGGTTAAGCGTATGAACAGAACATGGGCTGTTTCTGAAACAGGAGAGGTAGGCACTGTTACTTTAAGCATTGACCTTGGTGACCAACCGGTAGCTAGTGCAGCTGACTTACGTTTATTGATTGACACTGATAATGATGGCGTATTTAGCGACGAAACGGATGGAGTTGGTGTTATAGGCGGAGCCATACAGTCTGGAACAGTTTATACATTTAATTCTGTTAACTTGGCAGATGGCACCCTCTTTACTATTGGTTCTACTACCCCTGTTACCCTTCCACTCACACTTACCAGCTTTGAGTTAATAAAGGGCAGTACGAATCAATTAGTGTGGCGCACTGCATCCGAGCAGAATACTGCCTTCTTCGAAGTGCAAAGAAGTACAGATGGAAGGAACTTCAACACGATAGGTAAAGTCGATGCCGCTGGTAACAGTACATACGAGCGTAGCTATTCTTTTACTGATGCGGCTAACGTACAGGGAAAAATATATTACCGGTTAAAGATGGTTGACGTAGATAACAAGTTTGAGTATTCAGCTGTTGTAAGTGCTTCCAACGACGCGGCTACTTACACACTACGCCTGGCTCCAAATCCAGTAGTGAATAATATTGTTATTAGCGGGCTGAAGAACGGTACTTCCTTTATACGTGTTCTTAATGCAAATGGAGAAGTGGTAGCACAACAGCAAACTACTAAAACCCGAACTGAAATAGACTTTACAAAACAGCCTGCTGGTTCTTATTTCATACAGGTTACAAACAATAATAAGGTGCTTACAGAGAAGATTATTAAGAAGTAAAGCCCGGCACGCCCCGGCCCCTAAAGGGGAGGCCCACGCACAAGCGTCTCCCACAGATAGCGCAGATAAATAACAGAAAACAACTGCTATCCAATAAAAGAAAAAGCACTCCACCAAAGGAGTGCTTTTTCTTTATAGTCTTTTCTTCTTTTCTTATTGCTCATTGAATATTGAACGTTGAGCATTCCTAGATTCAACTCATAAATGCAAAGTTGATTTATTAAATTCAAAAGGGAAACATCCAATCATTTGCGGTGAAGATGTCTCCCTTTTACTTAGTAAGTAACTTAGTATGGATAAAGTTAGATCATTTAACCAACTGGGACAAGATGAACGCACCCAAATTGAAGTTCTTTTACAACAGGGATTGTCTTTCAGCGCCATTGCCCTGGTGTTGAACCGTTCGGTGTCCACCATCTGTAGGGAAGTGAAAAGAAACCGGGTAGGCAAGGCCAAATATCTAGGCCAGGTGGCGGAAAGGCGGTGCCGCCTGCGACACCGGCAAAAGAAAAAGCACGAGCTTTTTTCGGCCTCGATGAAGGCGTTTGTTTTCGCTCAACTGAAAACCAAAAGACTCTCTCCGGAACTCATTGCGGTGGAAGGCAAAAAACACTTTTGCGGCTTTGTCTCAGCAGAATGGATTTACCAGTGGATCTGGCAGATGAAGTTTTCCAAAAGCCGTAAAGACCAGTGTTACCAGCAGTTGTACCGGTACCTGCGGCATGCAGCAAGAAAGCGAAAACGAGGCAATAAAAGAAAGATGCGGGGCAATATCATTGACAGAAGGTGGATCGAGCTGCGGCCTAAAAGGGCTGCACAAAGAAGCCAAAAGGGCCATTTGGAATGCGATATCATGCTGGGAAAAAACAGAAAACCCGGGTTGTTGGTGGTGCTGGACCGCAAAACCCGTAAGACCTGGATCCGGCACCTGAAAAACAAGGACAGTGTTTATGTGATTGGTAAAATAAAGCGGATTGTACAAAGCTGCGGGGCAAAGACGATTACCTTTGATAACGACCAGAGCTTTGCCCTACACTACAAGCTAAAGGTTCCCACCTTTTTTACCCATCCTTACTCCTCGCAGGAAAAAGGATCGGTGGAAAATCGTATCGGTTTGATCCGCATGTTCTTTCCCAAGCAGACCGACTTTTCGTTAGTCAGTCAGGCGGCAGTCAAAAAAGTAGAGGATTTGATCAACAACCGCCCTTTGAGAATGTTTGGCTATCAAACACCTAATCAACTACACCTTTAATCCTAACCCTTTTGAATAACTCCGCCGGAGGCACAATCCCTTTACCTTTAAAACAACCTTTGCATTTATGAGTTGAACACGGCATTGAACATTTCCGCTACTTCTTCTTTCATCATTCCTTGTTCCTTGTTCATTATTCTGCCTGGCTTTGTGCGCTGCCCTCCCCTTTAGGGGCCGGGGGCGTGCGCTGCTCTACGCCGGATTCTGCACTACCAGACGGAAGCCATTACCATGAATATTGACAATCTCAATATTGGAGTCTTCCTTCAGATACTTACGCAGTTTGGCAATGTACACATCCATACTACGGCCATTGAAATAAGTATCGCTACCCCAAATGCGTTTTAACGCTTGCTCGCGAGGTAACAGATCATTCATGTGCTCGCACAGCATTTTCAATAACTCATTCTCTTTTGGAGAAAGGGTTTGTGTTTTGCCAGCATGCGAAAGTTCACGCAGTTTTGGGTTAAAATGATAGCCAGCCAGGTCAAACTCTTTATTTTCAGCTTCTTTGTTCAGCTCTTCATTGCGCTTTAAGATCGCTTTGATCTTGTGCAGCAATACTTCACTGTCAAAAGGTTTGGTGATATAGTCATCAGCACCCAGCTTGTAACCTTGAATAATGTCTTCCTTCATAGTTTTAGCACTCAGGAAAAACAGGGGTACATCGGGGTTTATATCGCGAATCTCTTCTGCTAGTGTAAAGCCGTCCATATTTGGCATCATTACATCCAACAGGCAAAGATCAAATTGTTCACGTTGAAAAGCGGCCAGACCCAAACGGCCGTCTCGTTCCAGGGTTACATCATAATCATTCAATTCCAGGTAATTCTTTAAAACAGAGCCTAAGTTGGGATCATCCTCGCATAACAAGATTTTTGCTTTCTTTCCTTCCATATAATGGGTTTTATTAGTTGCCTAAAATTAGTGGTTTCCGCTCGAAACACTATACCGTTCTTATAGATCATTAATATGCAAAAACGTTACCACTATCTGATTTACCTTTGCAGCCTGAATTTGAAGCTGTTATGCGAATTACTCCAGACAACAAATTGCAGAAACTCATTATCATTGGCGACCGTCTGCTGATTCGCCCTACTACACCACACGAGCGTACCCAAAGCGGTCTTTACCTCCCACCCGGCGTTCAGGAACGTGAAAAAGTACAACAGGGGTATGTCATAAAAACTGGCCCAGGTTACGTATTACCGGTACCCGCAGAAGATGAGCCTTGGAAGAATACGGAAGACCAGGTCAAGTATATCCCGCTACAGGCGCGTGAGGGCGACCTGGCTATTTTCCTTCTCAGCGGTGCCACCGAGGTCATGTACCAGGACCAAAAATATTTTATTGTACCACAAAGCGCGATCCTCATGCTGGAAAGGGAAGAGGATCTATAAGATGACAGATGATAGAGGGCAGTTGACAGCTTTGTTGTCCTTTTATTAATTAGACTTAATCTTATAAAAAATAGATGGTGTTGAAGACTGTCATCTGTCAACTACCAACTGCCAACTAATAATTATGAAGAGCTTATTTGACAAAACAGCAGCAACGGAAATTACACAGCGTATTGAAAAGCTAACGTCAACTACACCGGCGCAATGGGGCAAGATGAACGTGGGCCAGATGATGGCGCATTGTGGTATTGCGCTGGAGCTATACTTTGGACAAAAGACTATCAAGAGGCCCCTTATTGGAATCTTGATAGGCGGTATTGCTAAAAAGCAAATGTTGAGTAATAAGCCTTGGGCAAAAAACCTGCCTACCGCCAAGGAATTAATACCATCTGCTAACACTGACTTTGAAAATGAGAAAAAGCAGTTGTTGTACTGGCTTAACCGGTTTGTGCAACAGGGATCTGCCCTACCACCTGTACCGCACCCTTTCTTTGGCAAAATGACCACTAACGACTGGGGCCTACACCAATACAAACATCTTGATCACCACCTGACCCAATTTGGTGTATAGCTGCCAATAGTGAATTACAGCACAACTAAGACTATAGCTAAATTAAAAGAGGGCAACAGAACTGTTGCCCTCTTTTAATTTAGCTAAGAAAAATTGTTGTCTACACTTGAATTACTTTTCACCACTCACCACTCACTTTTCCTTCTGTCAACTGTCCTCTGTCAACTGGGACCTACTCTCTCTCGGCTGTTTCGCTTGCAGCTTGCAGCTTACAGCTCTCTACTCACCACTCACCACTCACCCCACGGCTGTTTGGCTTGCAGCGTGTAGCTTGCAGCTTGCAGCCTCTCTCACTATTTCTTCACCTTACCTTTCAATTCAGCCAGTTTCGCTTTTTCTGTTTCAACTACTTTCTTCTGGTTATCCTGCTGTAGTTTGTTCAGGCGGATTTCTTCCTGTAACTGTACAATTTTCTTTTGTAACTCTTGTTCGCTCTCTTGGGTTTTTGTCAACTTCTTTTCGGCTTCTTTTACCACACCATCCTGATCCTCAATTTCCACTTTAAGCTTATAAGCAGCCGACTCATCCACCAACTTATTCAAGAACTTCTTAGCATTGCTATGAATTTCTTGGTCAGCTTCCGGTGTAATAAACTTTTCATCGCCTTTACTTACCAAAAAATAGACAGTGGCTGTTTCGTTTTCCTTTTTTCCCCTTGGCTCTACTTTAAAATACAGGTCCAGTGGGCTTTCATATATGTCTTTTAATACAACACTTTTGAATGTATAGAAGCCATTTACCTTGTTTTGTTTCCAAAATGCTTTGCCTTTTGTTTCCGGGTCATAGCCATTGTCGCGCAGTTTTTGTAGAATAGCGCCTTCGGTTATGCTTTCCGAATAGGGTAGTAACAGCATTATGGCGGGTTGTGTGCTTTTGTTGAAAGAAACTCCGGTGGAGATCGATTGTGCCGAGGTTGTGAGGGTTAGTATACAACCAGCTAGCAGTGTAGAAATGGCTTTCATGTACGAGATTTTAAAAAGGTAAATTAAAAAAGATTTAGCTACCGCTAAATGAATTTTCAGGCACTGTCCTTCTTCACTAAAAGAGACAGGCTTCAGCAATATAACCACAACCTATTGGTTTTGCAACCAATGATGATGGTTATAGGTAATAGACTACAACATAATAGAAATGCTAAGCTTTTAGCGCAATTCTTCAAATACGCCGCTTTCTTTATTCTTTCTTACATTATTGGCATGGAAGTAACGTCCGTTCATAGCTACATAAACGCCGGGTGGCAGTGTTTGTACAAATGCCATAGCGCTGCCCAGGTTAAATAACCCGTCAGACGAGCCGAACTTATAAGGGATCATAGCACCCGTAAGTACAATGGTTTTATCTTTTATTCTTTCTGCCAGCAGTTGTGCCGTTAAGGCCATGGTATCGGTACCATGCGTAATAATGATCTGTGTGGCATCTACCTCCTGGCAATGACGAACAATCAGCTCGCGGTCCATATCGGTCATATCCAGCGAGTCAATCATCATCAGGGTGCGGATGTCTACAGGCACCAGGCAACGGCCCAGGTCCAGCATTTCCGGAAGGTGGGAGTCTTTAAAAAACAATTGACCACTGAGTTCATTATACTCCTTATCGAAAGTGCCACCTGTAACAAAAATGCGAATGCTCATGTTGTATATTACTTGGGCGCTAAATTAAGGAACTACATGTCGTGTCAACAATAAATTCAGTTTTGGGCCATGCAAGTTTCCTACATTTGAGCCATGCACTCATTACCAATTGAAACCGAGCAGGAAGCGGCCGTTGCTATATTATTTGCCAGTGTCTTATTTACGGGACAGCAACTTACCCAAGCCCAGATTGAACATTTGTCCCGCATGCTGGTAATGTCAGCCCGTTTTCGTGGCCATTCCCTAAACGACCTAACCCGTAAGGCCCTTTCACTACAAGCTGAACATGGTAGTAAAAAGCTCATTGAAGAAGCGGCTCCATTAGTAGATGAGGAGTTTAAAGAAACGCTCTTTGCCATGGCTTGTGAGATCATGACCGCCGATGGTAAGGTAGATGAAAAGGAGAGTGAGATCATTGCCATGATCGCTATCTACCTGGGTCTATCCATGGAAACCATGAAAATGATCCTGACTACCTATATGATCCGCAATCGCTGGAATATCCAGATTATTGAACGGGAGTAAATGGTGTGAGTGGTGAATGGTCAGTGGTGAGTTGTCGTGAAACGTCAAACGTGAGACGTGAAAAGGGCCCAGCGCATGCAACCTGTAGATCAATCGCTGTAAAATAGAAAGCACTCCTTTGACGGGAGTGCTTTTTTTATAGGTAACCCCCATCCTTTAAATAATAAACGCCCCTAATATTTCCCTTAAATTTCTCCCTTTTACCGTTCTTCCTTCATGGTTCCTTCATGGTTTCTTCATAGTCTCTTCCTACTAACGTCATACTAACTTGTAGGTGTCCTGTAGGTTCACCCGTACCTCACCCGTACCTCATCCGTACCTCATCCGTACCTCGGCCCATACCCACCCGATACCTCACCCGTATCCTGCCCCTTCAAAGCCGGTAGAAATCCAATAAGAAATAGTAAAGAAAAATGTAATAAGAAGAGCAGAAAATCTCACCAAAAGAAGTCCCTAAAGATACAAAATGGCCCCTGTAGAGCAAGTCTTTTCTTTACTTGTACCTTGATCATTGATCATTGAAAATTGAGCATTGAACATTTCCTCACTTCTTCCTTCATCATTCCTTGTTCCTTGTTCAATATTCTTTTCTCCCTCATCCCTAAATCTCCCCAAATCCCGGTTCAGACAATCTTCTCTGTGTCCCCCTGTGTTCCCAGTGCCTCCGTGGTTCCTCCCTCTGTGTTCGCTGCGCCTCTGCGTGACACATTCAGCGCGAAGCGCCCTAATAGGATCCTTTCCTCATTTCCAGCACACATTTTGCTAGAATAGGATGCGCTAGATGTAGCCATATAACGACAGCACCGGACGGCACTATGAATAAAAAAGCCCTATACTCTTTCTTTATTGGTTTTTTTCTTTTGGTAGTAGTTACCATAATTAATCAGTGGAGCTTCAAATCCATGAAGGAGTATACTGCTGCCGTTGATCATTCTCGTGAGGTGATCAATTCCTTTGAACGTTTATCCAATCATTTTAAAAGTGCACAGATCTACTCACCCCAACATGAGCAGGCTTATGATAAATTCTTCTACCTGTATAAAGTAGATGCTGAGGGCCTGGATAGGGAAGTAGGCCGGTTAAAGCGCCTGGTGCAGTACAACCCTGAACAGCGCAACCGGGTCGATTCAATCGGCCTCTGGATACAACAGCAGTTAGGTACCCTCTTACAAAAAGGAGTGGTAGGCATTGTAGCGGACAAGGAAGATTGGCGTTTGAAGCAGCTTTTTATTATTCATATGGCTATCAATGAAGGGGTGGTGTATGAATTGAACCTTTTAGCCGAACGGGAAATTGAACTACAGCAGCTAACACACCTTACTAGCATTCTTACCCTCGTTTTTACCATTGTAGCCATTGCTCTCATAGTCTGGACCCTGATCTCAAACATTTTATTGGTCAGGAAACGAAATTGGTTAGAGGGCTTCCTTGGCTCAGTATTAAACACTACACAAAATGGCGTGGTATCATTTAAAGCTATTCGGCAAGGGGATACGATCAGTGATTTTGAGATCGAGTACGCCAATTATGCCATTAAAAAGTTTTTAGGAGCGACGCCAGATAAATTGGTGGGCCAACGGCTAAGCGGCATGGATGGCTTTGTGCAGGAATACAAGCTAATGGAAAGGTTTAAGCAAGTGGTGGAAAAGGGTGAAATGCAGGAACTGGAGGTATGGTATAAAGAAAACAACCGGAACGGCTGGTATTATGTATTGCTGGCGCAACGCGATGATGGCATTACTGTCACCTTCCATGATATCTCTGATTTGAAACGCTATGAAGAAGAGTTAAAGAAAAAGATTGAGGCACTGGAACACTCCAATACGGAACTGGAGCAATATGCCTATGCTGCCTCGCACGATCTGCAGGAGCCACTGCGAAAGATCCAGATATTTAGTGACTTTCTCAACGAAACACAAAGTGATCGATTAGACGAAAGCGGAAAAGTGCACCTGACACGCATTGCGAATGCCGCTGCCCGCATGTCAGGTTTAATTAAAGATGTTCTCAGCTTTTCCAGCATCCGGCAAGAAGATGCTTTTGTAGAAACAGATCTAAAAGGAATTGTGCAAAAAGTGCTGCGGGATCTGGATTTACTCATTGCTCAAAAGGGTGCTACAATAGAAGTGGAGCCTTTGCCAATTATAGAAGCAGTTCCTATTCAAATGACGCAACTGTTTTATAACCTGATTAATAATGCGTTGAAGTTTAGTCATCCCGACCGCGAGCCTTACCTGCAAATCAGGGTACAAAAACTTTCTCCAGAAGCCGTAATAGCACAGGCCGGGTTGAATCCACTGCTTTCTTATTTTGAAATTACATGCTCCGATAATGGAATAGGCTTTGATCAAAAAATGGCAGATAACATTTTTGGTTTGTTCAAACGCTTAGGTGATCGCAACGACTATCCGGGCTCTGGAATTGGGCTGGCGCTTTGTAAAAAAGTAGTGCTCAATCACCAGGGAGTTATTGTTGCTGAAGGTAACCATGGCGAAGGAGCTTGTTTTCGTCTGTTCTTACCAGAAAGGCAATCGCCTGTTACAGAAGCTAGCACCTGACTTGTACTAAATAGTGCGTTGACTTAATTAGCAAACTGTTTTAGTATAGGTTCAATGGATTTCATGCTACCAAACTGATTCAGAAAGGGTAGGTAAGTTTCTCCATGTGTCTTATCAAAATGTGTAGCTTGTTTAGCCTCTGTCCAGGCAGCTTTTATGGACTCTAAAACAGCAGGCGCCTGCTCGTGCACTGTTAGCAGAACTTGCTCTATTTGTTGCTGTAACGATTTGCTTAGCTTTTTATTAAATAGTACAGGGCCTAGCGGAATTTCTGTAGAGATCCAAATAGGTCTTAATTGCAGCTTGCTTATGCTATCCAGTTTGGCATATTCGCTATTGCCCATTGCAGCCAGGTCTACCTGATTGCTTAATAGGGCCTGAATGGCTTTGGCATGTGTGCCAGTATACATAACGCTTTGAAACTGTTGTTCAGCATTTGTTACACCAATGCGGGTTAAGGCCAGTCGCGGTACCAGGTTGCCACTGGTAGAGCCAATGGCAACCAATCCCAGCCGGGTTTGTTTACCAAAGGTGGTTACATCTTTAAGCTGTTGAATCGGCGATTGTGCTCTGGCAATGAAGACTGTTTTGTAATTGTCGTCTGGGTCGGGAACAGTAAGGGCTACTTTAGGCTCCATAGGATAGTGCTTGCTACTAGCTTGCAACAGCAGGTAGCCAAACGTATTGATGAAGGCAATGTCCACTTCACCTTTTTGAATGGCTTCTATAAAAGCGGGTACTGTAGGATAGCTTTTTACAGATGCCTGTATACCTAATTTTTGCTGTAGCAGATCTGCTAGGGGTTGTATGTTTTTAATGCGGGGATTATCGGCGTATTGATAAACAGCTAAGCGTAAGTTCTGACTGAAGCCGGTAAACGTTATCAATACCAATAGGGTAACCAATATCTTCTTCATGAATACAAAGATGCAGTTACTATGCCAAGGGGTAATCCCAAAAGCTGTATGAATTGCTGTTTCTTATCATTTCCTTTGCACCCTTTTTGCGATCTTTATTGGCTATGAAGCGTAGTGGTTCTGCAGATCTTCCCTTACACAATGGAGCCGTACCCAATTGGTTATACGAGCGCATGGGGAAGTTGGGCTTGGCTATCACGGAAGCCATTTTGGTGGAGTATGGAAAAGAAGAATTTCTACGCCGCATGAGCGATCCTTTCTGGTTTCAGAGCTTAGGGGCGGTGATGGGAATGGACTGGCATTCATCGGGTATTACCACATCTGTCTTAGGGGCTTTACGCCGTTCTATAAATCCTCACTCCAAAGAACTGGGCTTGTATTTCTGCGGAGGGAAAGGCAAGTTTTCCCGGCAAACACCAGAAGAACTATTGGCCATTGCTGATAAAACCGGCTTGAACGGACATGAGCTGGTACGTAGTTCTAAACTCAGTGCCAAGGTAGACAATACCGCTGTGCAGGATGGCTTTCAATTATACATTCACAGTTTTATTCTTTCTGATAGTGGGCAGTGGACCGTAGTGCAACAAGGGATGCGCGAAGTCGATGCCATGGCGCGCCGCTATCATTGGCACTCTGCCGATCTGAAATCATTTGTTGAAGAGCCTCATGCTGGGGTGCATGGCGCAAACCAGGGGTTGATCCTGAACTTAACAGCTACCGACGCCAATATCACACGGGAAGGTATTCTGCAGATCGCTGGTGAAAAGCCAGAGACCATGATGCAGGAGATTCAGCATTTGATCATGCCTTCTCATCATGATGTGCGTAGTAAAGATGTTGACTTAAAACGTTTAGGTACCGTACTATGGTTAGCCCATGACAAGCAACCCAAAGACTTTGAAGAGCTGTTATTGCTGGAAGGTGTTGGTCCTCGTACGCTGCAATCCTTAACCTTAGTGAGCGAGGTGGTACACGGTACACCGTCACGTTTTAAAGATCCTGCCCGCTTTTCGTTTGCCCATGGCGGTAAGGATGGGCATCCATTCCCTGTGCCTACCAAGACCTTTGATGAAGTGATCCATACCATGCAAAAGGCAGTGGAGCGCGCTAAGATTGGTCAAACAGATAAAGCACAAGCGCTGAAGAAACTTCATGAAATAGCCGCCCGCGCAGAAAAAGACTTCACGCCAACGGATAAACTGCAGGAAGTTATTCAAAAAGAAATAGAAGACAGTTGGAAATACGGTGGCAAAACCATCTTTGGCGATGCCAAACCACCCAAGCGTTCGAAGGGAGTGCAGCTGCGTTTATTTTAAGGCCCAGCTCACACCCCCGGCCCCTAAAGGGGAGCGTCAGCGCGGCGGAAGCCTAGGCCGTGAGACGTCAAACGTGAAAGGGCCAGCGTGCAAAGCCAGAAGATCAAACTGCTTAATAAATGAAAAGCACTCTGTTAAGTGGAGTGCTTTTCATTTATAGTCCATCAATTCTTTGCGTCTTTTCCTCTTAGCGCCTTTGCGTGAAATCCTTCTGCCTTGTCAACCTAACTTCATTTGCTAATCTTCACTTCAGCTAATCAGCCATTTCCTCTGTGTCCCTTCGTGCCTCTTTGCCTCTGTGGTTCAAGAAGCCTGGGCCTCCCCTTTAGGGGCCGGGGGCGTGCTGGGGTTCGCTCGCCTTATTTAATTTCTCTATCGCTTCTTTATCCAACTCTATCTGAAACGCTTTCGCCAGCTCTTTCACTTGCTCCACGCTGGTTGCGCTGGCAATGGGTGCTGTAATACTCGGGCGGGCCAATAGCCAGGCTAACGCAATACTGGCTTGGTTAGTCTGGTACTGTGCAGCCACTTCATCCAGTGCTTTAAGGATGCGCAAGCCACGTTCGTTCAGGTATTTATTGACTATACCACCACCACGCACACTTTTATTCACGTCTTCTTCCGTACGGTACTTACCACTTAAAAAACCGCTGGCTAATGCATAGTAGTTGATCACACCCAAACCTTCCTGCAAACAGATCGGTTCATACTGCGTTTCAAATGTTGAGCGGTTGTACAGGTTGTACTCTGGCTGCAAGGTTTGATACGCTGGCAGGTTTTTCTCCTTGCTGTATCGTAGCGACTCCTGTAAACGCTCTGGACTCAGGTTTGAGGCTCCGATAGCTCTTACCTTACCTTCTTTAACCAGTTGCCCAAAGATTTCGATGGTTTCACCAACCGGTGTGTCCAGGTCATCCCAGTGCGATTGATACAGGTCTATATAGTCGGTTTGCAAGCGCTGTAAGGAATCCTCAACTGCTTTTCGGATATACTTGGCCGAAAGGTCTTTTTTGCCTTGTCCCATATCACCACCTACTTTGGTAGCTATAACTATTTTATTACGATTGCCTTTTTGCTTAACCCATTTGCCAATGATGGTTTCCGATTCTCCGCCTTTATTACCCGGCGCCCAACGGGAATACACATCGGCAGTATCAATAAAGTCAAAGCCGGCATCTTCAAAGGCATCCAGTAACAGGAAAGAGGTCTTTTCATCTGCTGTCCAGCCAAAGACGTTGCCGCCAAAGGCCCAAGGCATTACCTCCAAACCGCTGTTCCCAAGTTTTCTTTTTTTCATTATGCTCCTCCTTTTATAATGTGGCCATATCAATTACAAAACGGTAGCGCACATCGCCTTTCATCATACGCTCATAGGCGGTATTGATGTCTTTAATGGCAATCACTTCCACATCGGAGGTAATATTGTTAGCGGCGCAATAGTCCAGCATTTCCTGTGTTTCTTTAATGCCGCCAATCAACGAGCCGCCAATGCTTCTGCGCTGGCCAATCAGGTTGAATGCTGGAATTTCTGCAGGTGCAGGTGGTGCACCTACACAGATCATGGTGCCATTTGTATGCAGCATACTTAAATATGTATTGTAATTGTGTGGCGCTGATACAGTATCAATAATAAAGTCAAAATAGTTGGCGAGTTCATTAAGGGTGTCTGCGTTGCTTGTCAGTGCAAAGCGATGTGCACCCAAGCGTTTAGCATCGGCTTCCTTAGAAGGGGAGTGGCTCAGCATAGTTACTTCAGCTCCAAACGCCACGGCAAACTTTACAGCCATATGTCCCAGGCCGCCTAAGCCAAGTACACCTACTTTATGACCTTTACCTACTTTCCAGTGGCGCAGAGGGGAGTAGGTGGTAATGCCAGCACATAACAATGGCGCTACACCTTCCAGTGGTAGGTCTTCTGATACTTTCAGTACAAAGTCTTCATGGGTAACAATCATATTGGAGTAACCACCATAAGTAACCGCGCCAGTTTTACGCTCGCGGCTATTGTAGGTGCCTACAAAACCAACTTCGCAATATTGTTCCAGACCTTCTTTACAGTTTCTACATTCCCGGCAAGAGTCTACCAGGCAGCCTACACCTACCAGGTCGCCATTCTTATATTTCTTTACATGGTCACCTACTCTCGACACACGGCCTACAATCTCATGGCCGGGTACAATGGGGAAAATGGTGCCGCCCCACTCATCACGAACCTGGTGAATGTCGGAGTGACAAACACCGCAGTAGATGATCTCAATCTGTACATCATGTGGTCCGGGCTCGCGGCGTTCAAAGCTCCAGGGGGCTAAATCTGATTTTGGGTCTTGTGCAGCATATCCTTTCGTTGGGGTCATATGTTTCTGATTTTAGGTTGAATAACAAAATTAGTTGATCACTTAGCTGATAAGAGGCCCTGTTATCCACAACAAGTGTTCCAGTATCGGCGGCTAAACTTAACGATGTGCATGATGTTATCGGCAATCGAGAATTGGCAATCGCTAATTGGATTTACTTTTTAAAGCCAGGAGCGTTCAGATTTTAAAGAACGATTCGCTACTTGCCTTTCTACATGGTTTCAATATTCTTTATTTCCATTTGCCGATTCCCGATTATCGATTGCTGATTCCCGGCTCCCAATTATGGTCAGTTATTTGTAAACTTTGAACAATAAAACAAGTAGAATGGCTTTGTTATTTGAACCATTAAAGATTCGATCGATCACTTTGAAGAACCGTATCGCTGTCGCACCCATGTGTCAATACTCTGCAAACGATGGCTTTATAAACGATTGGCATGTGGTGCACTTAGGTAGCCGTGCAGTAGGCGGCGCAGGATTGATTATTCTGGAGGCTACGGCTGTGACTCCAGAAGGGCGAATTACACATAAGGACCTGGGTATTTGGAAAGATGAACATATTGATGGCTTAAAACGAATAGCCACATTTATTGAATCCTTCGGTGTGGTGCCGGGTATACAGCTGGCACATGCAGGCCGTAAAGCCAGCAGTCATAATCCTTGGGAAGGAGGTGAGCCCTTAACGTTGGAAGAAGGCGCCTGGCAGACAGTAGGGCCTAGCGCTATTCCGTTTAAAGAGGGGACTCCAACTCCTGTTGAAATGTCAAGAGACCAGATTGCAAAACTGGTGCAGGATTTTAAAGCAGCTACACAGCGTGCTTTGCAGGCTGGGTTTAAGCTAATTGAATTACACGGCGCACATGGTTATCTCATACATGAGTTTTTATCACCGCTCAGTAATCAGCGAACAGATGAGTATGGCGGCTCCTTTGAAAATCGAACTCGGTTAGTTATCGAAATAATAGAAGCCGTTCGGGAAGTATGGCCCAAGGAGTATCCGCTGTTTGTACGTTTCTCTGCTACCGATTGGGTAGAAAACGGTTGGACTGTAGACGACTCTATAGCATTGGCTAAAATAATAAAGACAAAAGATGTTGATTTGATCGATTGTTCTACCGGTGGTAATATCACGGGTGTGCGTATTCCATTAGTGCCACTGTACCAGGTGCCGTTTGCTGAACAAATAAAGAAAGGCTCAGGTATTTTAACTGCGGCCGTTGGTCTCATTACTACACCACAGGAATGCGAGCAGATTTTGCAAGACCAACAAGCCGACCTCATCATGCTGGCCCGGCAAATGCTGCGCGATCCTTACTTTCCGTTGCATGCAGCTAAAGCACTAGGGGTGGATGTGCCCTGGCCATCGCAATACCTGAGGGCTAAGAAATAATAACAATTCAGTTATACAGTCGTATAGCCGGTGATGGTTGACAGTTGACAGAGGGTGGGTAGTTTAGTGCCAACTGTCATCTGCCAACTGTTCTCTGTCAACTAAAGAAAGTATAGTTACGCTTAATTCTTACGACCGCTATCGGGCTTTGCCGGTGTTATGCGGTAATCATCGTTTGTGATACCACTTACTCCCCGCTTCTTTTTGGGAGCTAGGGAATCAGTCTTCTGAGTTTGGGATGGCGGTGCCTGTACAAGCGGTGGTGCTTGCTGGTTGGTATTGTCTGTAACTGGCGGAATAATATCAGCTACGGGTACAGACGATGAATCAGTGCTGTTGGGAACAGTACTGATGGGAACATTGGTGCCCGGGTAAACAACCGGGTTTTTCTTATCAGGAATAATGGCTTTAGTGTCTATTGGTGGTGGCGACGCTGCCGGTGTAGTAATGATGGTCTGAGTGGCTGGCGTAGTAGCAGGGATCTTATTGGGTTTTGAATTCTGTTTATTGATTTTTATTAGAAACAATGCAATGATAATAACAACAATGCCGGGTAGCGCGTAAGGTAACACCTGACCGCCGCGCGGAGAGGATGGCGGTGTATCACCTCCATCATCGGTAGGCATATCTGCATCCAGCTCACCTTCAATGCGCGCCCATATAGCTTCCCGCAAATCAGGAATCGGCAGCTGGTTCAGCTTGCTGGTGATGGTTACTTCATATGTTGTTTTCTGATTCATTACGTGTTTAACTGTGTCAGTTGTTGTTGTAAAGTTTTCCGGGCTTCGCTCAGGTGCCATTTCGAGGTGCCTTCGCTGATGTTTAGTCGTTCGGCTATCTCTCGGTGGTTATAGCCTTCTACAGCATAGAGGACAAAGACGGCGTGCGTTGCTGGTGGAAGTTTCTGTATCAGTTTCATGATCTCTTCTGCTCCCATTCGCTCCAGCACACTGTTATTGATACCAGGCTCGGCTACGGTTTCCAGTTCCACATTTTCACTAAAGCGGTTTCTGGATTTGATATGATCCAAGCCCTCGTTCACTACTATCCGTTTGATCCAGGCATGTAGTGATCCTTTGGAAGAATCAAACGTGCGGATACTCTTGAATACTTTTACAAAGGCATGGCTCATAATGTCGGCAGCATCCATCTCATCGCGCGAGTAACGCAAGGCAATGGTCATGGCAAACTCATAGAGATGCTCGTACAGCAGCTTCTGCGCTTTGCGGTCGTTGGCCAGGCAGCCTTCGATCATGTTTTCAATATCGTACTCCAGGAGCGGCACTAGCTGTAATACTACATGGTTTCTCTGAAATTATTTAATGCTTTTGATCTTGCGTAATAGAAGCGATGAAGCAATTGCACTTAATACAAGCTTTGTCGGTTCATCTAAGTCATTGTAAAACCAGATCTCATGGTTCCATTGATTAATAATACCTACTACACCACCATCCATGCGCAGTTCATAACCTCCTGGTATTTCAAAGGGCATAGTTGCCTCTCTTCCTTTAGGTGATGTAGAATGCGTTACGCGTATTTGGTTAATGGTAACGGTATCTATGCCATTAGTAGCCAAGCCCAATTCCAACGGGTACCTAAAGACGGCTTTCCTCCCCATAGAATCAACAGGTGGATGTTCTCCATTATATACCGCCAATTGCCACACGCTGGTATCCTTGTTGGTTACGGGAATGATCACTGCTGAAAAGGCATACTGGTAGTTCTTTGTTTGGCTAAAGTCGCCCAGCCAACGAACGCCTGTTTTTACTTTTAGCATGTCGTGTATGCTGCCTTCTGTAGCCAGCACTTCGGCTACTTGGTTGCCATCGCTGATGGTATACTGGAAATGGTCTTTCGAACGCTCGGTCACACTGCTGGCTTCTACATCAAAAATTCTACTCACTCGGTCAGCAGAAGTTACAGGGGCTCTTTTGCTACTGCGACTGTTCTTTGTTAATAAACCTCTTTTTACTTTGGAGGTTTGATAGCTACCAAAGCGCAATTGTTTATAACTGTTCCAACCCTTTACTTCCATGCGGGTAGATTGTTCGCTAAAGCGGTTAGGTATAGTTAATTGATAAGGTTTGCAACTGCTTAAGCTTAAGATCAGCAATAGCAGGAATAGTATAAATAGAGGGATATAAACTCTCATGGAATAATTAGGCTTCATTATTTATAAATGGTTCGTCTGGTGGTAAGGATGGCTATGGTGCTGGCAATGGCATCAGCAATATCGGCGTTTAAGACTTCTTTCATCCAGGTTTTTTTATAGCGGCCGCTTTCATCTACTGTTACGGCCGCAATTATTTCCTGCTGGTAAGTAAACGCATATACCTGATGCAGGCTGCTAAGCAGGCTTTTGGCATTGCCTGCTTCAACAGGGCGGTCTCTTAACAGGGCTGGTGTTCGTATGAATTCAATGGTTATGCTGTCTTTTCGGATAAGGCCTTTCTGCGCTTCTCTTTTGGTGCCGTTTAAATTGGTAGCTACCACTTCCCAAAATTGATTGGTTTGGTTTGCCAGTTGTATGCGGGCTTCCAGCAGATCTTCATTACGTGATCCAAAGAAAGAAGAATCCTGTCGTAACCGGAACAGGGAAAACGTTTCATTGGTTAGCAAGGTCGCCCTGCATTCTACGGTACTTATTTTTTGCCCGTCTTTCTCTACGTCAAAGCGAAAGACATCTTTCGACCAGCGTAGCTTGTGGCTATACAATGGGATGCCACTAATACTGATAAGGTTTGCTGGCTGTAAGGGCTTTGCAGCAAAGAAAGACCCTAGCGTGCGGTGAAAGTGCCGTGTTTTGTAATCTGCAAAGGATAGATTCTTGCGTAAGAAGTGGCCTCCTTTCAGTCGACTTGGTTGCAGTTGTGCGGCCATTTTGGGAATGACTGTTTGCGACTGTCCGGCAATAGGTCGACCTAAAAAAATAAGCAGCGTGAAACTAAGTTGTATCGTAAAGTAGATTTTCATAAGGCTGCGTTATTTATGGCCAGTTGTTTCACTTGCTTCTACAGGGCCAAGAATAAAGATGGTTCCACTATTGTCTTTATAAGAGTATTCTGTTGCACCAATACTAATAACATTGTATATATCGATGCAGGGAGGAGAGCACACCTGTATCTTCCGGTTGTCAAGCAATGTATAGCAGGTGTTGGCAATGCTGCCTTGCCAGGTGTTACCTGTAAGAGTACCATTTTCTTTATAGAGATAACGGGCAGTAGCAAAGTCTTTACCGTCAGTTAGTACACCTCTCTTATAGCGCGTACCTGAAAAAGGGTCTATTACTTCATTTATTTGCCAGGGGTGCGCTGTAAGCAAGTTTTTTACTTCACTGAAGCTGGTATCATTACTGCAGGAGCAGGTATTATCTTTTAGCACTTGCTTTTGACAAGATAGAAGCACTAAGGATGCTAGTAACAACAAGCAAATTGACGGTTTGAATAGTTGAAACATAAACTAATAATGGAATTAAAGTATAAGGATGTAGCAAAAAGGGCTATGGATGTTATTGCACAGGACTGAATGTAAACTGTGTATACCCGTCTTCATGTACCAGCCGATAGGAAAAACTGTTCTCCCGAATAACAACATGTTCTACTATATTGGTAATGAATCCCCAGCTTAGGCGCAGCATATTATTATCTAGCAATTTGTAGTGGCCATTACTACCAGATTCTCCTTCCTGGTCGATGAAAGTAATCGAGCCATCTTTTTTGAAAGATTGACGTACTCGAGAAAAATCATCTTCATTATTGGCCGCCCCTTTTTTATAGGTAACGTGCGGTGGCTCTCCATCTGTTACTTCTGCTACTTCTTCTATCTGCCAGGTTTTTGCAGTTAACAGCTGTACTTCAATAGGCTCCTTTTTAAATTCATCATCCTTATTGCAGGAGGTAGCAGAAAATAACAGGGTTGATAAAAACAGGGCAGATGCCAGGTGAATGATTTTTTTCATAAACAATGGTTTAATAGTTAGGTTTTGGTAAACGCTTTCTAACAATACCCCAGGTGAAGACAAAACCGTTGGGTCATTTTCTGTCCGTTAACAAAACTTTAGCAACCTCATCCTTTGAGGCGCTTCGCGCTGCATGTTTTCGCGCAGAGGCGCAGAGCACATGGAGAGGGGAACCACGGAGGCACGGGGACACAGAGGGGCACGGAGAATAGGGTTTCCAATTGTATTTATAGCTCACCATTTCTTAGCATCTTTTCATCTTAGCGTTTTTGCGTGAAACCCTCCTTTGAGTATTGATCGTTGAGCATTGAACATTTTTCTCTACTTCTTCATTCATCATTCCTTGTTCCTTGTTCAATATTCCCTCCCTGTCAACTTATCAACTTGTCAACCTGTCAACTCAAATAAGCCATCAGCCATCCTCACATCTGCCATTTCTCCAAATTCTGCTAATCCATTCCAAATCCCACCAATCTGCGGTCTCTAGTGAAGAGCTGGAATCCATGTAATTATGAATGTGGCATAATATTTTGGCGTACTTGTGTAAACAATTGTTATGCAGGAAAGAACCAATAGAAACACTGACGCGGAATACAACCGTCAGATGGCCGAAGGCCGTGTAGGAGGCATTATAGACGAATACATAATTGAGGAAAGAGACACGCTGCAGAATATTGCCGACCGGTATGGTGTATCCCTGGAAGAAATTGTTGAAGCCAATCGTGATGCCATCCGAAATGCTTCTGAAATGATTCAGCCAGGTATGCGAATATTGATCCCGCAAAAAAGAAGGTGAGAACCATAGGAGAACAGCAATTGTCTTTTAAATAGCCTGGGTGAAGTTTTTAATGCCGGCTTGTGCCGGCATTTCCTTTGGACCGCGGATTACCTTGGATTAATAGGATTAACGGGATTGCAGCACTAAACAGTATGCCCTCTTTTCACGTTTCACTTGGGGCTGTTTGGCTTGCAGCTTGTAGCGTGCAGCTTGCAGCTCTCTTTCACCTCTCACATCTCTTTTGGCTTACTTTAGCAGTATGAAAGCTGCTAGTATAGCCGATATTAAAAAAGAGTTGAAAGAAAAGACCGCATCAGAGCTGATAGAGCTTAGCCTGCGCCTGGCCCGGTTTAAGAAAGATAACAAAGAGCTGCTAAGTTACTTACTGTTTGAGCAGCACGATTGGCCAGCCTATGTGCAAAGCATTAAAGAAGAAATGGATGAGGCTTTTGAAGAAATAAATACAGGTAGCTTGTTCTGGATTAAGAAAAGTCTGCGTAAGATACTTCGACTAACGAATAAGCATATACGTTATATGGGCGAAAAGGAAGGTGAAGTAGAACTGTTGCTATACTTCGTTACTCAAATAAAAGAGTTTAAAATTCCTATTAAGAAAAGTACGCAGCTGCAAAACCTGTATCAATCACAGGTAAAGAAGATAGAGGCTGCTATTGCTACGCTACATGAAGATCTGCAACATGATTATTACCGCCAGTTGGAAGCTGTTCAATAAATTATAGTATTGCCCTTTGCTTTAGTCAAAGATTTCTAAATAGCGCTTCACTGATCGTTCCATAGCCGCTTGTGCATTGGTACGTATATATTGACCAAAGGCACCATACATGGCATCATATGTTAACGGTGCTGCTGTAGCTTGTATGCTAAGAATTTCTCGCTTAGGTAGCGGTATCATGTTGGGGTAACTATACATGAACGACACCGTCTTTCGGTTAGGCGCCACTTGTATCGTATCGCCTACAAACAACGCACCTTTACCAGCTGGCCAGTAAAGAATAGAAGCGCCTGGAAAGTGGCCGCCGCAACGTACCAGTTGAATGCCATCCCATAGATCCAAAACTGGCTCACTCCATAGCTGTATACATTTATCCGTTCTACCCAGCCACTCTGCATCCAATGCATTAATATAAACAGGTGCGTTCCCAAAAGCTTCGCTCCATTCTATGATGGTAGAGAAATAGTGTGGGTGCGACAAAGCAATGGCGCTGATACCGCCCAACTCATTGATCCGAGTAATCGTAGCCGCATCCAGGTTAGCAATACAATCCCATAGAATATTACCACCAGGTGTTTGTATCAAATGCGCTCGTTGGCCAATAGCAAATGATGGTGTTGTGTAAATAGCATAAACACGATCTGCTATCTGGTCTATTGTGTTTGTAAAGCTGGCATTTAATTCTTCTAAGGTAGTCCACTGTTGCCCTTCTTCTTTTACATACTGCCTGTCGTCTTCACATATAGGGCAATGTGTAGGTGTATTAACAGAAGCATTGTATTGTACACCACATGTTTTGCAGATGTAATAGGTGGGCTGCATAGTAATACAGGTTTACGTAAATCTAAGTTATTGGAATTTGCTGCCATCGTAAAGAATAGTATCAACTATAGCAAGAATATTTCCAGAAAACGACTACAAAATCTCTTGAAGTAACTGACAAGAAGCTATTACCTTTCCGTATAATTTCAATTATGGACACCATCGCTTCTATTCAGAAAGATTTGCAGGCAGTCACTGAAAAATTGATCCAACTGTTACAGTCTTTTACACCGGATGCTTTTACGAAAAGACCTGCGGAACAAAACTGGTCAGCGGCCGAAGTGGCAGAGCATTTACTCATTGTGAATAAGAACCTATCGTATGTATTGAAGTTGGATGGCGCTACGCCTGATAGAGATCCTGATAAAAAGCTGGCTGTAATAAAAGAGGCATTATCCGATCGAACAATGAAGATCGTTGCGCCTGAGAGCGTAAAGCCAACAGGCACGGTGCAAAATCAACAAGAGTTGGTTGATGGCTTACAATATTGTATGCAGCAGATCAGTCGGGTAGTGGGCGAAAAAGATCTATATGAACTATGTGAGCAATACCCGCATCCTCGACTGGGCCGCTTAACTCGTTTCGAATGGCTCTACTTCATTATTTATCATACGGAGAGACATTGCAGTCAGTTAGCCGATATCTATAGTGAAGTTGAGGCTAGTGCTAGCATATAGAATCAGGAAGAAGTTAAGTTTGATTATCTAACGGTGAGGAGTACTATTTTATATTGCTGTAAAGACTAAAAGAAAACAGGCGCCATGATCATCATGTGCGCCTGTTGTATTACTTACCTCCCAACTGCTTGTTTAGGGGTGTTTGATAGGTCATTTTTTACAATAGGTATCGGAATGGGTTTGCCCTCCATACCCATAAGACGTATTAGTTCTTCATTCTCTTGCTTACGGGCCAGCATAAACGAAGACAACGCTTGCTGGTATTCTTCCCACTCATCGGGCGTATGTGTAGTTACGCCGCCTTGTTGTTCAAAATAGTAGTGAGCTCCAATATAGCGTTTTACATGGGCCCGGCTTTCGCCAGGCAAAAAGTTTTGTAGTTGCCAAAAATTATGGCTGCCGCTTTTCTTAATGGCTTTGTTTACATTGCCAGGACCTCCATTATAGGCTGCTAGTACCAATAACCAGTCGCCATAAATATTGTACAGTGTTTTAAGGTATTTAGCAGCGGCCACAGTGCTTTTATAAAGGTGTCGGCGTTCATCTACTTTGCCTCCTACTTTCAATCCTAGTAAGCGGGCAGTGCTAGGCATAAGCTGCCAGAGTCCTGCCGCACCAGCATGTGAGGTAGCCTTAGGGTTTAATTTAGATTCAATTACAGCCAGGTACTTTAATTCTGTTGGTAAGCCATATTGGCTGAAAATGGCAGCAATAGTACTAAAGCAGCTGCTGCTGCGTCGCTCTGCTAGTTGCAGATCTTCTTGATTGTCTTTTAGAAAGTTTTTAACAAAGCTTGTCGCTTTTGTGTTTAGGTTGGCCTTGGGGGCATTGGACATTTCACTGTTGAAGAGTTCGTCCAATAAGCTGCCCGACTTAGCCGAATCGGGGTTGACTAAAGAGCTGTCAGTTAAGACGGCCGTAACAGCTGCTTTGGTAAGAACCTGGGCAGCAACGGTTGTTTTTTGTTGGGCGTCTGTTGGCAGCTGCTGTTTACCACTTTTAGCATAAGCTACTGAAGAAGCTAATA
Source organism: Flavisolibacter tropicus (assembly GCF_001644645.1). NCBI lineage: Bacteria > Pseudomonadati > Bacteroidota > Chitinophagia > Chitinophagales > Chitinophagaceae > Flavisolibacter > Flavisolibacter tropicus. Next base: position 4,597,897 of record NZ_CP011390.1, read on the forward strand.
CAAATAGGTGTAACAGGCTCGCTTTAACGCGTTTCCTTTTTGTCATTGTTTTTGTTTAGGTAAAACAATACCGACCTGAAATTGGATTTCAGCTCAACGTTTTCTGGTATATTGGCGTCTATTATTATCAGCACGAAATCCGGTGGTCAGACGACTTGGTTTTTCAATTACCGGTTGCTGTTCAATTGCATATTTAGGTCGAAAGCTCTACAGCAAAGATAACACCAAAAAACGACCGATGCAACCCCTGCAGTAGGTAGGATATATGTAAACTACTGTGTTTCATATAAGTTAGATGCTGAAAAAAAACTTGTTAAAACCTTTTGATAACGTGGAGCCTAATTCGCTTTTTTCTGATTTGCTGTGTAAACTGTTAATGAAGTGTTTAAGAAATCAGTTTTGTGTAAGTGTGATATGCAAGAAATAAAACAGAAAGTATAATAATAAACCCAGCCTACCTCCATCTCAATTAGGAGTCTGGCTGGGCTTGAGTATATTCTTTACTTATGAATATAGTTTGCCAAGTTGGCAGATTATATAACGCTTAAGCTGTATTATAAATTTCGGTTATATAGTACAGATAGTATTTAATTTGAATGCCTGTATATATTAGTAGATGATTTGCTTGCATGGTGTTGCTTTAGCAATTACTAATTCATCGTTTATTGATCTGGTTTTTTTAATAAAAAATGAATGCTAAATGGTACGCTATTTAGGCTTCTTGTAATGTGGCAATGTCAAGCTTATTCATTTTTAGAATCGCTTGCATAACGCGCTCTCCTTTTGCAGGATCCCTCATTAATTGTCCAATAATACTTGGTATGATCTGCCAGGATAAACCATAGCGATCTTTTAGCCAGCCACAGCGACTTTCCTGTCCGCCTTCTGAAAGTTTGTTCCAGTAATAATCAATTTCTTCCTGGGTTTCACATTCCACTACCAATGATACTGCTTCGTTAAAGGTAAACATTGGCCCTCCATTCAAACCCATAAATTTCCTTCCATTCAATTCAAAGGTGACAACCATAGGTGTGTCGGTAGTGATCTTTGCGTTTTTAAATACAGAGCAGTAAAAGGTAGCGGCTTCTTTGGCTTTTCCATCAAACCATAAGCATACTGTAATGGGATTGTTTGTAGTAATCATGATGTAAGTATATGTTGTGTTTGTATCTGCAAGTTCGCATAACAATTAGATATTGTACAGGGGTAAAAGCGACATTTTTGAGAGTGAATGCGGCAAGTAAAGGAAAAGGTTTGTTTAGATAATGCTACACAAATATTTAATTATCTTCCCATGAACTTACTACCAAACTCTAACTGAAATGTTTTCATTACTATGAAACTAACTTGGCTCTTCTTGCTACTGTTTTTATTTGCCTCTTGTCGATCTTCAAAACTTCTGGAAACCCCCTCCTTACCTGTTACTTTTGAAGGAGATAGTTTGTTCTTTGATGGTTTAGATAGAGAGTGGATAGGATATAGTGCACTGTCGAATGTAGTACGTTTGTCAGTTGAATTAAGGCCAAATCAAAAGCTGTCGGTACCAATCAGTCGGCCTACACGTTTCGCTAGATATGCTACCTCGTACACGGTTTATCCGGGAGAAAACATAACTATTACAATTGATGAAAATGGCAACCCTTTTTTTGTAAGTAAGGGAAATGAGGAACGCAGCCGAGAGATGCGCTTCGAGGCAGCATTTCAGCAATTGAATTATAGACTTATACCTAAATTCCCACCCCGTACAAAAGAGTATTCTATCGATAGCATTTTACTCTTTGAACAACAAATAATAGGCGAAGTGCCTGCGTATATCAATCGCTCTAAAGCGTTGCTGGATTCATTAGCTACTGCTTATACAATCAGTGAAAATCTTAAGTCAATAACGAGAATTAAGCTGGAGAATGAGCACCGATCGATGCTGTATGGCTTTTATTTCGATTACCAGCAGGAGTTAAAGGCGCACAGTCTATATGTACAAAAGCTAAGAACATTGTTGTCAACTTTTAATTCCATTAAGGAAAAACAACAAATTTATTATGGAGGCTCACTGTTGATTGAACGGGTTATGCCAGAATTAATGCCGGTAAAAGATAGGGTAAGAGAAGATAGGCAGCTAAGGGACGTTATGGATACGGTCAATAAAAACCTTAAGGCACTTTCCCGTGACTTTTATCTTACCCAGGTAATGTACCATGCGCTTTATAGGCGTGTACCTGTTTCAAAAAGAAGTCTGCGTACTTATTACCGCTCTTGTAAAGATGTATCGTATGAATCTATTGTTAGAAACTTAGTTGCACAACAAAAAATGTATGCAGCACAGTCCAAGCAAAAAAAGGATAATCGCCTCATTGCTTTCGCAGATTCTAAAGTTTATACACTGGGAGAAGTGTTAGCTCAACACAAAGGTAAATTGGTTCTTGTGGATATCTGGGCAAGTTGGTGTGTACCATGTCAAGAGCAACAACCATATATGGAAAAACTGCATAAAAGACTGGCGGAAGAAAACATTAGTTTTCTGTATTTGTCAATGGATAGAGATCTTTTAAAATGGCAGTTGCGTAGTGGTGAGTTGAACTTGGATCCATCTCTTTCTTTTGTCTTTGAAAATTTTGAAAACCAATCTTTTCTTAAAAAATATAAGATTGAAACTATTCCACGCTACTTGCTACTTGATGAAAATGGTAATATAATTAATGCTGACGCCCCAACACCTGACACTGGTGAGCTTGAGAAACTGATTCAAAAACACTTGATAAAAGAATGACAGTACAAAATAGCTATTTCATTTCTCTCAGAAGTGAGATAGTTAAAATGGAGTAGATACTAAAAGACTAAATGTGCAGCAATAGTTAATTGTCCTCGGTGCTAGGTTTCATTTACCGGTTATTCAATCGAATCACCAGGCTGGCTGCCGGGAAGGCTCGTGCATTTCTTATGATATTATCAGGTAGCAGTATTCTTTCTTGATTCAGGCTTATATTCCCTGCTATTCTTCGGTTACGCCCTGATGCTACAAAAAAAGCGATGCTGCTGACTAAAGCTCCGGCACTAATAATCGCACATACCTTTGTTATTTCATGATAACCCTGTTCGTCTCCAGCGCCTGCCGGTGAAGTAATACCCATATTAAAAGTAGCAGCCGAAATAATCGCGGAAGTAACGCCAGCAGTCATTAAAATCCATGCAGTCGTTTTTTGTGATTTGCTTTTTCTCAGTAAATCTTCTTTTGCAGATAATCGAAACGTTGAGTCTTGCGAAATGGTTTTGGTAAATAACAGTAATAATGTGAGTGAAAAAATGACCTTTTTCATAATGATGGTTTATGCCTACTCTTTCAACATGCAGTTTTCGGCATCCCTGAGTCTTATCAGGATATGATAGTAAAAGGTCAAACAGTTAGTGGGGGCTGATAGTTTCCCTTCTAATTTACAAAATGAGTTTTAGGAATGCAATGTTTGCCGCATCTGCGCGAAACTTCTGAAGGCATTTTCCCTTGTCAACTTGTAACCCTTTCAACTTGTCAACCTCCCTTTTCACTTCTCACGTCTGACTAAGCGCTACATGCTTTGAAACCAAGTTTGCCAGGTCTTCAATTTTTACTGGCTTTGTTAGCACATCATCTGCACTGCAACCATCCAGTACAGCACGGGCATTGGAGGTATGGCTTACTAATAACAATACAGGTATGCCAATCGATTTCTTTAAATACTTACAAGTATCATAGGCATTAAAGCCCGGCAACTCGGGATTCACAATTACCACACCTACATGGTGTTGCTCAGCTTTTTCCACCAGCTCATTGGGGCTGTTCAATACTTGCACTTCAAAATCATGTTCTGTCAGGCCTGATTGTATACTAGACAGTACTTTTTCGTCATTATCACACACTAACACGGTTCTATTAGGATCTGCCATAATACCTGGTTTATAGTATTTACCATGTACAATGGTTGTGCCGGCAGGTGCCTGCGACTGGGTATTTTCTGCCACGGAAAGGCGGCGTCAATCATATTTTCTATTGGATTGGCCTCTGCCGGCAAGGTAGGGATAGGGGCTAGCTCTATATTGAAATAAAGCGTCTAATGCTTTCCGGCAGGTGTGCATTTCTTTTATTGTTGGGGCTTGACTGGCTGCAGAAGATTCAATAGTTTTAATGTGCTAATGTCTATGGAATTCGTCACTAGACATCCAAGTATATGAAAGCCCTTGGCATTTAAATTGACAAAAAAAGGGTGTGAACATGAATGATACGACGATGAAACCATCTGTACTTTTGATAGATGATGATCCTGACGACCTGTTCTTTTTAACGGAAGCTTTTCAGCAGGTAGACGACAACTACTCATATGTGGAAGCTTATGATGGCGAGGCTGCCTTGACACTATTAAAGGATATGAAAAGCAGAAATGAGCAGCCGGCCTTAATAGTACTGGACATCAATATGCCCATATTATCGGGTACAGAACTCCTCACAATTTTTAAAGACAACCCCGATTATTATAACATCCCCGTAGTGGTATTCACTACTTCTTCAAGTGCGCTCGACCGGCAATATTGCAGGCAATACCAGGTAGAGCTGATTACGAAACCCCAGAGCCATAAAGGGCTTTATGCGGTAGCTAAATATATGTTGCGTTACTGTCAGCCAGGGGTGGTTCCCTCTAAAGCGGCCAGTTGAAAATGCAGGGGCATAAAAGTTGTAATATTCTGGTTCGATAGTTTATTTCTTATGCAGCACGAATTTGAGCACCTGAATTATTTTGAGCTACATGCCCTACTTATTGATAAGAACAAAGAATTTACTAACGGAATTAAAGCTGGTAAAAACCATAGTGAGCTTCAGACTATCTACAATAGCATTAATGAAGTATATCGGGAACTTCGCGACCGGAAGGCTCAGCCAATAGCTATTAACAGTTAAATAGTTTGTTTTCCCCCGCTTAAGCCGTTTATTGGCGGCTAATACCTACTTTTGGAACTTTTCAGAAATTTAAAACGAGAGCTGTGCTTGCGATCATCCTATTTTTTGTATTGCATTGGTATTTATCGCTATTTGCCCAGTCCTTTTTTCATCACCGGTATGCCGCGCATAAGGCATTTACGATGGGTAAAGGTTGGGAGCGCTTTTTCTTTATCTATTCTTACATCACGCAGGGCTCTTCTTACATGAGTCCCCGCGTGTACGGCATTATGCACCGTATCCATCATGCGTATACGGATACGGAAGACGATCCGCATTCTCCGGCATATGATAAGAATATCATGGCCATGATGTGGCGTACCAGCATTACCTATGTAAATATTATGTATGGACGAATGGAGGTAGAAGAGCGTTTTACGAAAAATGTACCTAATTGGGGTTGGTTTGACCGCTGGGGCAATACCTGGTACTCGCGTATTTTATGGTCGGCTGTGTATATATGGTTTTATGTGGTGTTTGCTCCTTCGGCCTGGTGGTACCTGCTTATTCCTGTCCATATTGTTATGGGGCCTGTTCATGGGGTGATCATCAATTGGTTTGCACACAAGTACGGCCATGTAAACTTTGAAACGGATAATACTTCCAAAAACCTGTTCAAAGTAGATTGGTTAATGTTGGGCGAAGGGTATCACAACAATCATCACAAGTTTCCCTCCCGTACCAACTTTGCTGCTAAGAGGGGAGAGTTTGATCCTATCTATCCAGTTATTGTGTTATTGCTTAAGCTAAAGGTCATACGCGTGACGACAGTACCCGTAAAAGCACAATCGGTACATTCCTAATAAAAAAAGCGGCTCCCGAAACAGGAGCCGCTTTTTTTATTGTCTGAGAAAAGATTCGTGTCAATAGTAGCTTATTAACAAGCGAGCTCTATTATTCACCATTCACTACCGACTCCATACTCATCACTCATTACTCACCACTCACCATTGCCTTTCCTACTGTGGACTGTCGTCTGTCGACTTAACCCATCACTCATCTCCTAATGGTTAGAAACATACTTTAAACCAATGATAGAGCCAATCAATGTCGTTAGGAAGAAGATGCGCCATAATTGCGCTGGTTCCTTGAAGAAAAGGATACCAATAATAGCCGTTCCCGCAGCACCAATGCCTGTCCATACAGCATAGGCTGTTCCCATAGGCAATGTAAGTGTAGCTCTATATAGTAGATACATACTTAAGGTCAGGGAAATAAAAAAGCCTGATAACCATACGATATAAGCCGTGCCGGTTGCTTCTTTTGCTTTACTTAAACAAGTGGTGAATCCTACTTCAAAAAATCCGGCAATAATCAATATAAGCCAAGCCATAACAATGTGTTTGGGTTAAACCGGTAAAGATATCAGCTCTTCCATATGTTGGGCTGTTAATTTTAAAAAGATGTCATACTCATTCGCTTAGGACAGGGGCTTGCTCACACCCTTAAACTTGCTCTAATTATTTGCGCCTAACGTTTAACTGGCATCATTCCTGTGCGATTTTTTAGGTAACCCGATTTGTTGTTTTAAAACATATGCTTATGAAAGATGCTGACAACCATCCTGGCGAACGTGGCGTGGATGCCGGGAGCTCCGGCCGGCAAAAAAAGACAAACGGTAAGCGTGGAAATGCTGCTCCCCATACGCTGGTGAGTAATGAACCAAAAGCAGTCCGTTCTCAAGAAGAAGATTCAAAGAGGCACCAGGTAGTAAAAGAGAATAAGAGAAGTTCGAGACCTTCCACGGGGCCTGAGGATTGGGGCGGATATAATGGATATTAGCGTAATTCGAAAACGTATTGAATGATCTTGGTTTTGAGTAAGTTAACGCCTGATCGTTTGAAATCATAAGGCCCCACATCAGCGGAGCCTTTTTTGTGGGGGATGTGTGTATCAAGTAGCTTTTAGGTGTAAATACTCTGAAATGGCTTTGTTAGTACAGTTTATCAGCTCATCGGTAAGTGGCGATGAAAAATGCTGAGCTGTGGCCAACGGTTTAGCCAGGTTGAAAACAAGTTTCCCATCCGGCAAAAGAGACTGTAAATCCTTATCTGTATAACGTACCTGGCAATATGAGTCTCGACCTTCTTGCCATATACTCACTAATGCCGTATACAGTTGTTGGTGGAATGTGATATTGATCGAAAACAGTCTTGTCACCGGCCTTCCATTTATCAGTTCAGGAAAGTTATAAAACAAGGCAGGGTTTTAGGGAAGAGGTTATTAACATCCAATAATGGACGGTAATAATACAGCGAATAAAAGGGGTGTGAATAAATAGTGGCCATAAAAATAATGATTGAGTTAAGCGAATGCATTATCTGTAGAGAATCATACTACTCATAAAACAATAAACCCCAGCAATTGCTGGGGTTTATTGTTTTATGAGTGTAGCGAGTAGAGCTTCGCCTTATTGATCCTTAAATAACTCAAGTGCGTGTTTAGCCACAATGCCAAAGTTAAATCCTTGTGCTTCGTCAAAACCCGCATAGTTTACGGCAATCAACTGGCCACAATCATTAATGACAGGAGAGCCGCTAGCACCGTGTGTAGAAGTAATGTTGTATTGAAGCGAAGTGCCGTCAGATTCTTTATTGATCTGGCCTTCATAGATCTGTACACGAATACCTTTTTTAGTAGAAGCCAGAGTGGTTCCCATAGGATAGCCTAGCATATATGCTTTTGTGCCTGGTTTAATATTCTGGTCTGCAGTGCTGGCACTGTCTAAATGGATAAAGTCTGTTACCTGCTTAGGTAGCTTTTTGTCCTTGGTTTGTACCAGGGCTACATCAATAGCATTATCGGAAGACAGGTTGATTACTTTACACGGAATGATACTGGAAGGAGATATTTCAGTGCCGTGCATGGCTATGTAAACCCGTACACGCTTTGGCGTGATCTTGATGTCAGATTGTGTGATATAGGCAACGTCATCAGATGGTTCTGCTGGTTCATGGCTTTCCTGCGTAGCTTGGGTCACCATGTCAGAGACTGATTCCCCGTCAGTTGTGCCTTGCGTAGTGTCCGTTACTTCTGTTGAGGCTGCATCCGTAGCTTCCTCTTCGCCATCGCCTTCATAATCCTGGTAACGGCTTTCCCAGTTGTTTATTAAAAACGATTTGATAGCGTTTGGAGCAATTTCAGCTTTTACAAAATAAGTAAGGGAGTTGGCTAAAGAGGTAGATTCTTCATTATAACTCCAAGGTTCTACTACGTGTTTGTTTGTAATTAACTGCCCATTATTTGATACGAAAAAGGAGGTGCCGCTTACTGAAATTGGAGAGTTGTATTCATTGTATAAGGCCCAGTCGCCATTTATGTTCAAGGTGAAAGCAACTGGTGCCGAACCTTTTATGGATGCTTCATAAACATACTCTGTGAAAATAATGGGAACGGCAAACTTGTATTTATCATAAATAGATGTCTGATTAAGATTGCAGGTCATGGCTGGTGCATCTCCTTTGAACCAGTTGCTTTTCGCATACCAACCCATGCTAGCTACTGCTATAGCCAGTACGCTTGCAATGATGATGATTTTGGATCTGTTAGGGTTTGTTTTGGTTTGTGTTTCCATATAAGGATAAATGTTTTGACCTAATAGTTACTACTGCTGAGTTTTCTTTTTCATAACCCAGTAGTGTTACAAAGATTAGATGCGGGTACTACAAATTGACTTGAAAATGGTATGAATTGGAGAATATGCTGTACGTGTTACCAAAATACTTTGATCAGTGACCAGGTATTGCTGGTTTAGCAAATAGTGTGTTCCTGCACCCTGAAAATTGTTGTACCGAAATGTTGGCAATTCTACTTGGTAGCAAGGAATTTAGGGCATAGTCAGCTGTTGTAATGGCTATTGAAAATAGGTAAATTAGCAGTCAACTGCTGTTATGACAACCAATTCTAAAAAAGTGCTTTGTGTGGATGATGATGAGGATGACCAGTTGATCGTTTCAGAAACCATACTGGAAATCGATGACTCGATAGAAGTAGCTACTGCTTTGAATGGTCATGAGGCCTTGGCATTTCTTGATCAGGCTAAAGCCAATGACGACTTACCCTGCCTGATCATCATGGATATTAATATGCCCTTAATGGATGGTAAACAGGCACTTGTTGAAATTAAAAAGGATAAAGAGTTGGACCAGGTTCCAATAGTAATGTTTACCACTTCGTCTAGCCAGTTGGATATGGCCTTTTGCGAAAAGTATGGCGTGGAGTTTATTACTAAGCCAATCAATATGCAAGACTTTCGCAGTACGGTACAAAAACTACTAAGCCTACGCGCTGCGCCATAGAGTCAATAAGTAGTTGACAGCCTCAGAATAGCTAAAGTATAAGTGCGTTTGAACAAATTCGTTATGTAGTAGCCCAACAGTTTTTTGTTTTAAAGATCTACAGCTCATTGGGCTGTTGTACCCACTCGGATTTCCTATTTGGAATTTGTGATTTTGATTTTCTTATTTTGGCTTTATTCCTACTGATTATTTGGGTAAAAGCTGGATAACCAGTAACCCACAACCTGGTTCAGCAGTTGTTGCATTTCGTTAATTGTGCCTGGTTTTTGAAAGAAACCTTGCACGGCCATATGATATGCTTTTTCTACAGCATGCTTTTCGGCGTGAGTAGTATAGTAGATAAAAGGAATGCACTTTTGTGCCAGGGATTCATTTTTATTGATTTCATCCTTCAGTTCCAGACCATTCATCACGGGCATGTTGATGTCGCAAATGATCAAAAAAGGATGGTCAATGGTTTCTGTCAGATAATCAAGAGCTTCTTTGCCATTACTGAAGAATTTCAATTCATTGGTTACACCATTTAGCTGTAATACATCGGCTATTACCTCTTGATCTTCCAGATCATCTTCAACAATAATAATGGGTCCTGTCTTTGCCATAAATAATGAGGTATTATTCTTCGGTTTTATTTACAGTAAAAGGAAGGTAAGTACCATTTACACAGTATTGTTTTGTAATGGCTGCTGGGTTGCTCCAGTCAAAAGATAGAATGGTTTGCATAGCCAGTTTCAAATCGTCATAGCTATTGGGCTTTGATAAGAAAAGGTGTGCGCCCATTTCATAGGCAACGTCAATATTGTACTCGCGATTGGTACTGCTGAATACAACAATGGGAAGCTCTTTGGTAGTAGGGTTGTTACGAATTTCTTTTAAGCATTCAAGCCCATTCTTACGTGGCATCTCCAGGTCAAGAAAAAGAAAGTCAGGGACAAAGTGATTAAATAGAGATAAAAGCTCCTGTCCATCCTTTACAGAGGTCACACTTTTAGATGGTGCCACCTCGTGTAAAACATCTTCCAGAAAGAGACGGTCATCACTGTCATCGTCAGCTACAATGATGGATTGAATGTACATATCATTCTTCACAGCACTGTCAACACTCATGGTTAAGAATTTCGTTAGGGCCTAAGGTTTACAAATATAATAGAAAATGAGTTGGTGTTGCTGGCTAGACTTCCAAGTCTGAAGGTAACGCACCCGTCTGTCGTTTGCAATAGTAAGCAAAAGCTCAGCCACTCTTTTACTGTTAAGACAATAGCTATTTCAGGTGAAAAGGCACTTACATGGGTAAATAGTATAGAATTAGTTACCCATTTCAAAAGTTGAGAAAGAAGATGCAATAGTGTTGTAGTGGATAGTTCAATCCTGATCTGATTGCATGAAAAGAAGCCAGCTAACTGGATATAGCTGCTATACTGGAATAGCGAGTGTTTGATAAACAAGTTATAGAAACTAGCAAAGTGCGCATACACAAAGACGTATTGGTGAGCTCACCTGCCTTAAATATTCTATTCGTACAATAAACTAGGGCATACAACGGCCTGTTCAATAAGTGCTGGGAAACCTATCAAGCCTTCTGGCCAGCCTTAATAGCGACTCTAATTCATACAGCTACTAATAAATTCAATTGCTGTAGAACAAATGGCTATTGGGTTTATTAATGGATAATAACGAATCAATAATGCGACCGTTGCGCTGGCGTAGCTATTTTCTTAGCGCCAGCTGAACAGAAATCGACCAAGTCCTGGTTCAGCCGGGTTCGGTGCGTATAGAACAGGCCGTGCGGGGCGCCGCTATATACAATGAATTGGCTTTCTGGTATCATGCGGGCCGTACGTTCACTACTCACCTCTATGGGTACTGTTTTATCATCGTCGCCATGGATAATTAGTGTCGGTACGCTTATAGCTTCTACATCGCTACGGAAATCAGTTTGTGCAAAGGCCATCGCACACTGTTGGGTAGATCTTGGCGATGCTACAGCTGCCAGCATGTGGTAGTATTGTAATAAAGCGGAACTTACAGGATGGTTTACTAAACTTACGCTAAAGAACTTTTTGCCAAAATCTTCTAAGAAAGCCATCCGGTCATCTTTCATTTTGGTAAGCATGTCAGCAAAAACAGACTCGTCAACACCATCTGGATTATCAGCTGTTTTCAGCAGGTAAGGTGTTACGGCGCTAACCAGAACAAGCCGGGAAACACGGCTGTTGCCATAACGGTTTAAATAACGCACGGCTTCTCCGCCACCCATGGAAAATCCTACAAGTACCGCATCTCTAAGATCCAGTTGTTCTATAACTGCATTCAGGTCTTCAGTCAAAGTATCGTAATCGTAGCCATCCCATGGTTTGCTAGATTTACCAAAGCCTCGTCGGTCGTATTTGATCACACGCAGACCGGCATTCACCAGGTCGTCGAGTTGGTATTCCCACATATCCTTGCTCAGTGGCCAGCCATGTATCAACACCACAGGGCGGCCTTTTCCATAATCCTTATACGAAAGTTGAATTTCCTCGCCTGTGTTAGAATCGTTTCTAGTAATGTACTTCATTATATATGGTTTAAGGGTTAAAAGGAAAACAATACAGGGCAGGAATGGTTGCACTCAACGGCTAATCAAGGAAAAGAAAATGCTTCAAAACGCACACCAGAAATCTTTTATATCAAGCGAAGTGACTGAGTTTGGGATGGCAGATTTCTGATTTAAAGATTTTATAATAAGCGACTTCTAAAAGCTGCTAGCGGTGAGCTGTGAGCTACGAGAAGAGTCCACGGTCGACAGACGACAGTCCACAGGAGGGAAAAGTCAGTCAGAAGTCAATAGTCAGTAAGTCAATAGCGAGTGGTGAGTAATGAGTTGTTAAAGCCTCAGCAGTGAAGGTTTAGTGAAGTAGTATAGGAGGAGTAGAGAAGGAATATACTCTATAACTCCCCGGTAAGTGAGACTCATATAACTGGAATTTGGAATTTGTCCTTTGGGATTTAAAGAAGAGTTCCTGTGCGTAGGTACTCCCCTTTAGGGGCGGCTACTCACCACTCACCATTCACGAGCCAGGCTTCTGCCGCGCTGCCCTGCCTAGTCTCTTGTGCCTCTCCTGTACCTAGTCTGTACCTCTCCTGTACCTCTTCTGTAGGTAAGTCCGTACCAACTGCACAGATAAAGCCCTCTACCTGCCTTCCACATTCACTACTCCTCCCACAACCCTCCTATACTACTCCTATACACATTCACTCCTGACTCATCACTCATCATTCACCACTCACCACTCACCATTGACTTTCCTCCCGCGGACTGTCGTCTGTCGACCGTGGACTCTCCTCACGGCTGTTTGGCTTGCAGCGTGCAGCTTGTAGCGTGCAGCTTTCCCTCTTTCCCTTCTAATCAAATTCTAATCCCATCTTAACGTTTCCGGGACGGGTAGTTTTTAAAAAGTGTTTTCTTTTGTAATTCGACCATTAGACCCTTAACCCATGAAGATATCGCATCTTATCTTCCTTGCTTTCTTTTTCATTATTATACTGTTCTCCGCAACTACTGTCATCAACTTTAAGCAGTGGGAGCGGGTACAGGAGCATACTGAATATGTATCTACCTCTGGTGCTGTGGTTCGTAACGGAACCCGCTTTCAGCGCAATATCCTTAACATGGTGAGTGGTTTGCGGGGCTACTTGCTAACAGGGGAAACTTATTTCTTGCAGGTATACGATTCAGCCACCTTAGAAAACAGTGCAATACTGGATGAGCTTTCTCACTTAATCGCAGCAGACTCACCTCAACAGTTACGGTTAAAGAAAATAGAAGAGCTCCATGAAAAGTGGATCAATGAATTTGCCAATCCTTTAAAAAATGCCCGTGCTGTTGCTGCAAAAACGGATAATGGAGTAGTTGCCTTTAACCGGTTTTACCGCGGCAAACTAGTAGAGGTAGATGAAGAAGGTATTCATAAGCAGTTGCAATCTATGTTTCGGGAGTTTACCAATTATGAGTACGATATACGTGAAGACCGAAAGGTTGAATTGGCCGCATCGGTGAAACGTACGCGTCGTATTTCTTTGATCCTGACCATTGTATCTGTATTGATTGGTTTGGCTATTGTAGGGTTTTTGATCCAGCGGATTCGCAGGCGTATCCATACAATGGTAAACATGTCCAATACCATAGCTGCTGGCAATTACAGTATCCAGATTGAAGACTCCAATAAAGATGAACTCAGTGAGTTGGCGCATTCACTCAACCACATGGCGCAAGTGCTGGCAGAAAACTTCTCCCTGCTAAAGCAGAAAAATAATGAGCTGGACCAGTTTGCCCATATCGTTTCGCATGATCTGAAAGCTCCTCTACGCGGCATTGATAATGTTATATCCTGGATCGATGAAGATCATAGCGAAGAACTGCCGCCTAAGGTAAAAGATTACCTGCAGCTGATCAAGGGACGGGTAACACGATCGGAAAATCTGATTCAAGGTATTCTCTCTTATGCCCGTGTAGATAAAGAAACGGCCACAATGGAAGAAGTTGATATCAGTAAAATGATTGAAGAGATCAAGGGTAACATGGAAGTGAAACCCGGTGTTGAAGTGGTCACCCAAGGTTCGCTACCGGTGCTGCGAACGGAGGCGGTGCCGCTAATGCAAGTTTTCTCTAACCTGATTAGCAATGCTATTAAGTACCACAATCAAGCAACAGGGCAAGTGAAGATCTATTGTCAAGATGAAGGAGCACGCTTTCGCTTTTTTGTAGAAGACGATGGACCTGGTATTGCGCAAAACCATTTCAATAAAATATTTGTCATTTTCCAAACCCTGCACGAGCGCGATAGTTTTGAAAGCACAGGGGTGGGACTGGCGATTGTAAAAAAAATATTGGACGCCAGGAAAGAAACGATACAGGTTTCCTCAGAATTAGGCAAGGGATCGGTATTCTCCTTTACCTGGGCAAAAAATAAATGATATGAAGGTTGTAGACATTTTGATGGTAGAGGATGATTCGCTAGACACAATGGACATTCAGCGAACATTGGATAAAATGAAGATCATGTATAAGCTGCAGGTTGTGAAAAATGGCGAAGAAGCCATTCTCTCCTTGCAGGAGCGTGAGCAGGAATCGGCACTGCCGGACATTGTTTTGATCGATTTAAATATGCCTAAGATGAATGGACTGGAGTTTTTACAGGTGGTGCGTAGTACACCTGCATGGAAGGCGTTGAAATGTTTTGTAATTACCACTTCTGAAGAAAAAGTAGATCGGGAAACGGCTAATCGACTGGGTGTTTCGGGCTACATTGTAAAGCCCTTTAAGCTTAATAATCCGTCCTCTATGGATTCCTTTAACCTGATGATCGATTTAATGAACCTGCAAAACTAGTGAGCGTTGAAGCTGGAAAAGCAAGGTAGTCTTCCAGCTTTTGCGGAAATGATTATAAAAGCAGAGATGCTACATTGTTGTGTACCAGTTCCAGCTTTTCGTAATTAATAGAATAGTGAATTTGTTTTCCATCACGGCGTGTATTTACAAAACCGGCTTTGCGTAAGATGGACAAGTGTTGTGAAACAACAGTTTGTTCTAATTTAAGACGCACGTAAATCTCTGTAACATTGACCTCGCCGTACTCGTGTATCAGGCTAATAATATCTTGGCGTAGCTTGTGATTAAGCGCACGCAGTACTAATTCTCCTTTCTTTAATAAGATTGGTTTTATTTCCAGAGTAGTTACCATGTGTATTCTACGTTTAGGTTTCTCGTAAGATTTTCTAAATAATTAAAAAGACAAAACTACTATTGAATATAAAATAGTGCATACAAAAAACCACTGAATTAACAGATTAGTGAGCACTACGTAGTAAAAAAAGCACAGAGATAGGTGATTAAAGCTGCCTATGTGCGCTTACGTAGTAGTACGTAATTATTAATATACCATTTCTTTCTAATAAATTCCTTCGGCGTATCCAGTTCCTTTGCAATCAGTTAGTACCAAAACTAACACTGGATACACCATGAAAAATATCTTCTTACTACTACTGATTTTAATTCTTGTACCGGCTCTAGGCTCTGCACAGGGTGGCGTGTTGAGAAAATTAAAGGATAAAGTGAAAGAGCGTGTAGATCAACGCACAGAAGAAGGCATGGATAAAGGGCTTGATAAGGCTGAAGATAAGGTCAAAGGCAAGGGTAAAGCGAAGGGTGATGATACTGAAGACGAACCGAAAACAGAACCTGTAGCTAAAACCAGTACCGCTAAAGCTGATACGGCTCCAGCAAGCCAAGGGCTGAAAAGCTATTCCCGTTACGACTTTGTTCCTGGTGATCAGATCGTATACGCTGAAGATTTTGAACAAGATGTTATAGGAGAGTTCCCGCTGAAATGGTTTACGAACAACCGCGGCGAAACCGTTACCATAGAAGGCCAATCCAATAAATGGATGCGTATGTATCACGGTAGTCGCTTTGTGTCTCCGGCATTGAAAAAACTACCCGACAACTTTACCTTGGAGTTTGATGCTATCATTCACTTCAATCTCAAAGAAGAGGAAAAAGGGTATGTGAACCCTACGTTGAACTTTCACTTATTGGACCTGCGGCCCACTGATGCAAATGGGCGATCTTATATGCAAAACCAGGATGCATTAGCAGATGCACAGTTTAAGGTCTATCCGGGTGAAGTGGGTGAATCGCAACTGGAGTTTCAAAGTGAAGAGAAAGGCGCTATTTATCTTAATGGTTCGCAAAAGGCTGTTCCCAAGCTGGATAGCTATAATGGTAAGGTTTTCCATGTTGCCATATGGGTGCAGAAAGAGCGCATTCGCTGCTGGATCAATAGTGAAAAGATTTATGACCTGCCTAAAGGCATACCGGCTAGTGCCAAGTTTAACCGCCTTTCTTTTGATATCAACACTTCTGTCATCAATGAAGAAAAGATTGGTATGTATGTGACCAATATTAAGGTGGCACAGGGCGCTCCGGATATGCGCAGTAAGTTGATCACTGAAGGAAAGTTAGTTACCAGCGGAATTCTGTTTGATGTGAACTCTGATAAGATCAAGCCGGAGAGCTATGGTGTAATTAAAGAGATCGCCTCCGTTTTAACTGAAAATTCTACTGTGAAAGTGAAAGTGGTGGGCCATACTGATAGTGATGGTGATGCCGCTAAGAATCTGGATCTTTCCAAGCGTCGCGCGGCTTCTGTAAAAGCCATGCTGGCAAGTGAGTTCAAGATCGACGCCTCTCGTATGGAAACCGATGGCCTTGGCGAAACCAAGCCGGTAGCAGATAATGCCACCAAAGAAGGCAAGCTTCAAAACCGACGTGTAGAATTCATCAAGCAATAATCGATACGACCAAACTATATGCGAAAAGGGCTATTCTATATTGTAATCCTGTTGACCGCTACAAAAGTTAATTGCGTGCAAGCACAGGATGTTGCTGCTATTCGATTTGCTGATTTTTTGGAACAGTTGCCTAAGCCGTTGGCCACCTATAAGGAAACGATTGAAGCTTATGGAACCTTTGACCAGATGGATAAAGTGATGGGCGCTGCAAGCAAGGAAATGGATGGCTCTTTGACAGTTTTATATACACCCTTGCTGGAGTTATTTAAAAAGCGACTGGATGATAAATCGCAGCTTGCTGGTTTAAGTAAGGAAGAACGTGACATGGTAGAAGCTTTTCGGCACGGTAGTATTGGATTTGACGAAAACAATATCATTTCGGCTTTGCGGTATGTAATGGATCAAAATCGACCGTTGATCAGCAGTGGTAAATTATCATGGACAAAGGTTAGCCCCTCTGCTCCAGCAACAGTGCAGAAGCTTTACCAGCAAATAAAAGAAGTGGAAGGGCAGTTTGACTGGGTTGCATTTACCAAGCAAGCGGAGAACTACCGACCTAAGTTTGGACCAAGCGATGGCCGGTTGAGTGAAATCAGTGACAAGTTTAGCGAAGACTTGAAAAAGCTGCCTAAGAAGAGGATTGAAATCATGGATGGTATATATGATGATGTTGAAGATCCTGAAAAAGCCATTGCACTTTTGGAGAAGTATAAAACTGATTGGCAACAGGCATTTGAGCGAATGTATACTACTCGCTACCAATGGTGGTCGCTGCAATATGCAAAGCTATCTGCCATGAGTAAACGTATTGATGCAATAGCTGCCCAAACAAATGCTACAGAAGGCACAATTCAACCCGTGCTTGCTGATCTGCAGGCGCGTACCTGGGAAGCCTGGCAACGACTTTACCTGGTAACACAAGGAATATTTATTGATGCTACTTTAGCCGCTTCAGCTGACATACAAGTAGAGGGTAGTCTTGCCATTTATAGAAAGTATAAAGAAAACAGCAAGTGATCGTGAATCGGCACCGGTTTACAGCCTGTAGCCTTAACATATTTCCATTTGAAAAACCAATACAAATCCGTCCTAGCGAAAACCATTTGTCCGGAAACAATCAGTTGTAAGGAAACGTGTTTTCCTTTTATACACCCTTTTCGCTTTTGGTTGAAGCTATAAAGTTTGCAATAGTTGATTGGCGGTCAACTACAGTTTGCAGGTACTAAAAGGAGAATAGTTGCGCACGGATCACCAGGCGCAAATACAATTCATAAATGTGTAGTGGCTGCTAAAAGGTATTCCGTAAAGAAGGGAAAAGAGAAGTAGTGCTTCCATTTAAAAAGACTGGCAGATGCTGGTATTAAAGGTAAATGGGGGTGAAGCAATTCACCCCCTAATTTTGACAGTTCGTACGCTATATGGCGATTAAAACATATATAAGATGTTAGCTTCACAATTTTATGTAATTAAGATAATTTGTGGGAACTGCTGGTACCCGTCAATATTATTTTAGTTGCTGCGCACCAATTTCAAGAATTATAAATGAGACTGCTGTTCTGTTTACTGATAATGCTGTTGTTTGTTACCAATGGACAAGCACAAACCAATAATAGTAAATCACAGCTCCCCAGTTCAGTTGACTCATTACGTGTAAATGCAATAATTCAGGATGCAGCAGAAGCATGGGCAAAGGGGCAGAACAAGGAGCATGCATTGACGTTATACACTAAGGCTTATGAACTGAGTTTACAACTGAACTATTATATCGGTTGTATTAACGCACTTAATCGACGTGCTAATTTAAAACGTAGTATTTCACTGGATTTAAGCGCAATTGTAGATTATAAAACTGCATTGGCATATGGTAAAAAGATTAATAGGATCGATCTTATTTCCGAGGATTACTTGGCCTTGATGCATACATATTTTGACTTGAACCATATTGATAGTGCGTTGCAGGTTCATGTACAGCTAATGAAACTTTTAGAGCATGGTGGTTCACGGAAAGTCTTGTTTCATTCTAATTATACACTTGCAAGTTATTTGGATAAACAAGACACTGCACTTGGTGTAAAATACCGTTTTGAAGCATTGGAGATAGCGCGGGAAGAAAATGATCCCATGCTATTAGTTGAAATTTTAACGGTTATAAGCAAATCATTTTATGGTTTAAAACCTAGCAAGGAAGACAATCAATATGCAAATGAGGCGTTATGGATTGCTAATAACTCAGGTGATGAGTATCTTCTTGGCTTGGCCTTTAATACCAAGGCAACTTTGAGTTATTATTCCAATCAGATTGATTCAACATTGTTTTATTGTAAAAAAGCGATTAGTGTTTCGAAAGGATTAAAAAGCATTAATAACCGAATTTTAGCGTTACAGCAAACTGCAGATGCCTTTGAGGCCATGAAAGACTTTAAGAGTCAGCTCTATTATCTCAGGCAAGCTTATGTGTTCGCTAGGAAATACAACAATTTTAAATTCCAGATAGCCATTTGTGAGAAATTGGCTCAAACATATAAAATTCTAAATCAACCAAATAAGGCGTTTGAGTACATGGCCAAATTTGCTGCATTAAAGGATTCGTTTTTTACTGAACAAAATATTAGAGCGAGTGAAGAATTTGGTATAAAATACAAAGTGGCTGAAAGCGAAAAACTTGCAGTTGAGAACAAATTGAAAATTAGTGAGAAAGAAAATCAGTTACAAAAAAGTAAGAAATATACATGGTATAGTATAGGCGTTGCATTAATAGCAATCCTTGTTGCAATCATATTCTTTTTGAATTATTGGCATAAAAATCAGCTGCATAAGCAGCAATTGCAAGGTTTAGAGCAGGAGAAAGAGTTGCAACTGTTGCACGCCTTGATGCAAGGAGAAGAAAAGGAACGCAGCCGCATAGCCAAGGACCTGCACGACGGCGTGGCCGGTATGCTGGCAGCAGCTAAGATGCAATTAAGTAGTTTATCCATCAAGAATCGGGAGATAGCTGAACGCAAAGAGTTTCAACAAGCCTTAAAGCTTTTAGATGATTCCACTCATGAAGTGCGTATGACCTCGCACAACCTGATGCCAGAGGTACTATTACGTCATGGCGTAGATGAAGCTATTAGACGCTTTTGCCAAAATATAAGTAATGATAGCTTGCTGGATGTACGTTATGAGTCTTTAGGTGAGCCTAAACGGTACATCGATACCTTTGAATTATCTGTTTACCGTATTGTACAGGAGTTGTTAAACAATGTTGTCAAACATTCAAAAGCAACAGAAGCAGTTGTGCAGCTAAGCGAAAGCAAGGACGCCATGTTCATATTTATTGAAGATAATGGTATTGGGTTTCAACAGCCTGCTCAGAAAGAGGGTATGGGATTGCAAAGTTTGCAATCACGTATTAAAGCCATGAATGGAAGGTTTGAAGTTGGAACCTCGGGAAAAAGTGGTGTGAATGCTTACTTGGAGTTTAACACCTCAGAATTGGATGCATAAATTAAAATTCTGTAATACGCAGTAAAAAATGAGACAATCAGTAGGTTTTCTATTCATGCTTCTTCTCTCGATTCAGGCATTATCACAGAATACCGAATTAGAAAAGATACTGGCTAAGCCAGATGATACTTTAAAAGTAAGGGAGTTGCTAAACCTTGGCCGGAAGATAAGAAGTAACAGTTATGAGGACGCCGGAAAAGTATTTCAGAGAGCATTAGATCTTAGTAAGAAGATAGATTATGAGTGGGGTAAGGGTGCGTCCTTTTTAAATTTAGGCGGTGTAATGACATACCTTGGCGATATTGATAACGGCATTAGTTATGTGCAAAGGGCATATGATATCTATACCAGACTAAATAATAGTAAGGGTGTTGCAACTTGCCATAGTAGCTTGGGTGGAATGTATGCTACTAAGGGGAAGTTTGATAGTGCGATAATACATTTAATGTCGGCCTTGCAATTAATGGGCGACATTAAGCCGGGGCATGAGCATAAACAGTTATATCATAATATCGGTACACTTTATAATAGTTTAAAGGATTATTCTAATGCAATTACTTATCATGAAAAAGCCTTAGCTGTCTCTACCAGCCTTCAGGATACAACTTATATAGTGATCAGTCTGGGTAGTTT
Source organism: Flavisolibacter tropicus (assembly GCF_001644645.1). Lineage (NCBI taxonomy): Bacteria > Pseudomonadati > Bacteroidota > Chitinophagia > Chitinophagales > Chitinophagaceae > Flavisolibacter > Flavisolibacter tropicus. Next base: position 4,618,612 of record NZ_CP011390.1, read on the forward strand.
GCAAATGGCATATCGTAATATGGGTAATAATGAAAAATCGTATGATTACGCATTGCGGGCATTGCAATTAGCTAAGCAAAAGAATGATAGTAAGTCGCTTTATAATGCTTATCAGTCTTATGCAGAAATGTGTATTAAGCTGGATAAACATGACGAGGCCATTAATGCAGGCAAAAAGGCTTTGCATTATGCCTTATCCTTAAAAGACGTGGTATATCAAATTTTAGTATCAACAACGCTTGCTGAAGCTTATGAAAAGTTGGGGCAGCTTGAGAAGGCTGCAGATATATTGGAACATGCAAAAGCGATAGGTGAAAAGGCAGGATTAAAGTCGCATTTACGTAATGTTTATGCCGGATTAGCCAATATAAACAATAAGCTGGGTAATTATAAGACAGCGCTTGATGAATATGAGAAGTTTAATGCAACAAAGGATTCATTAGGCAATGAGAAAAATAAAAAGACAATTGCTGAGTTGGAAATTAAATACCAAACAGCACAAAAAGAAAGGATTCTTTCTCTGCAGCATCTTCAGATTAGTCAAAAGGAAGTACAATTACAACGGTCAAGGCAGGTTACTATCTACAGCATTGCAGCTACGCTGGTTGCTATGTTAGGTGCTGCCTTGGTGTATTTGCATTACAGAAACAAGCAACGTTTACATCAGCAGCAACTGCAGGCGATTCAGCGAGAAAAAGAGCTGCAGTTATTGCAGGCAGTTATAGAGGGGGAGGAGAAAGAACGTGGTCGTATTGCCAAAGACCTTCACGACGAGGTGGCCGGAATGTTGGCGGCGGCTAAAATGCACTTCAGCAGTTTAAGCATTCAGAACGCGCACTTGTCGGAAGCCAAAGAATACAACCAGGGTATAGAGCTGCTAAATGAAGTTACGATCCAAGTGCGTAAAACTTCACACAACCTAATGCCTGAAGTGCTGATTAAGTATGGCTTAGAAACTGCTTTGGCCAAGTATTGTGCTAATATCAGCAACGACCAAGTTCTGGTAGTGAGGTATAATTGCTGTGGCGAGGTAAAGCGATATGATTCAAGCTTTGAGTTGGCTCTATACCGTATAGTACAAGAGTTGTTAAATAATGTTATTAAACATTCCCGGGCAAAAGAAGCGTATGTCCAATTGAGCGCTTTTGACGACAGGCTTTGTATTATGATAGAAGACAATGGTGTTGGATTAAAAGGAAATGTAAAGAATGAAGGAATGGGATTGCAGAGTCTAGAAACCCGTGTTAAGGCTATGAATGGACGTTTTGAAATTCAAACGGCTAGTAGTACAGGGCTAAGCGCTTTTCTGGAATTTAATATCGAGGGGTTGGAAAAGTAACCTCATTGGTCATTTGTATTAATATTATAAGACACCTTACATGAAGTTTAAGTTTATCTGTTTTTGGATCTGTTTAAACTTTTTTAGCAGCTCGACTTTTTGCCAGGATACTGCCTGGCAAAGTATTCAAGCGGCAAATGATGATTCCGCCAAAGTAATTCGGTTGGCTGACTATGCTTATTCCTTATCATTAAAAGATGAAGAAAGAGCTTTAAAAATCTATGATGATTTAATGCGATTGAGTAAGAAGTTGAATTATCCTTACTGGATCGGCATGACTTGGTTCAATATTGCTTGTATAGATGCCAATCGGGCAAATGATAAAAAAGCAATCGATCATTTTCAGCTGGCACTTCATTACTTGAACCAAACCAATAGGATAGATCAAATTGCTTCCTGCTATCTGAATATTGGATCAATGGCGGAAAGGTTAGGTAATGTTGATTTAAAACTAAGCAGTCTGAATCAAGCTATACACCTGCTAGAGGGATCTAAGTATAGGAAATTACTGAACCATGCCTATAATAACATGGGTGCAATGTTGTTTAATCAAAATCAGTATACTAAAGGGTTCTCTTATTTCGAGAAGGCAATGTCGGCTGCTAAGGAAATTAAAGACACAAATGCTTTAGTTACAGCTTTTTTTGGAATGAGTAATTGTTCCGGTAGTGCCAAAAAATATGTAGAAGCAGAGAGATACAGTAAGGAATCGCTCCGGATAGCAACATTGTCTGGAAATAACCATCACTTGTGTGTGGCCAATACCAGCTTTTCAGAATTGTATTTGAAATGGAAGAAAGCCCCGCCTGCTATACAGTATTCAAAAGAGATTATACGATATGCAAAGGCTGATAATGATGTACAATATGAATTAATTGGACTAATGAATTTGGGGCAGGCTTATAGTCTGGCTAATGAAACATCAAAGGCGATCTATTATCTAAACAGTGCGTTGGAGTTAGGTAAAGAAAAGGAAGTTGTTATTCAGCTAGATGATGTTTATAAGTCGTTATCTGATGCATATGCTCAACAAGGTGATTATGAAAAGTCCCTAGCCAGTTATAAAAAGTATATACTGTATAGGGATAGTTCAATTAACGAAAGAAATAACAAAAACATTTCTGAACTTGAAATCAAATACCAGACTTCACAAAAAGAGAAAGCCCTTTCCCAGCAACAATTACAAATAAGTAAGAAAGAAGTGCAATTACAGCAATCCAAGCAGGTTACAACCTATAGTATTGCGGCAACACTGATAGCTATGTTAGGCGTTTCTTTGGTGTATTTGCATTACAGAAACAATCGGCGTTTACATAAACAACAACTCCAATCTATTCAACAGGAAAAAGAACTGCAACTTTTGCAAGCCGCTATGGAAGGTGAGGAGAAAGAACGTAGTCGCATAGCTAAAGATCTGCACGACGGAGTAGCAGGTATGCTGGCAGCGGCTAAGATGCAATTAAGTAGCTTGTCTTTAAAGAACAGTACATTGGCAGAAACAAAGGAGTTTTCTCAAGCTGTAAAGCTATTAGATGATTCTTGCCACGAAGTACGTATCACTTCACACAACCTGATGCCGGAAATATTAATGCAATACGGTTTGGATGAAGCCATACGCCGTTTTTGTAACAATATCTCAAATGACCATGTATTGCAAGTGCAATATGCTAGCTATGGCGAGATAGGCCGGTTTGTTATCAGCTTTGAGCTAACAGTGTATCGTATCGTTCAGGAGTTACTGAATAATATTGTTAAGCATTCTAAAGCTACAACAGCATCTGTACAACTAAGTTTGCAGAATGATTTTTTATCAATAACCATAGAAGATAATGGAGTAGGCTTTGATAAAAATGGTACACATCAAAATGGAACAGGCTTGAATAGTCTGAAGCGCCGCTTGCAGGTTATGAATGGCACACTGGAAATTGATGCTCAACAAGAACAAGGTGTTACTGCATTTATTGGAATAGAAATCAATAATTATAAATTATAAGCCATGCAAAAGATACGGATAGGGATTGTGGACGACCATCAGGTTGTGATTAATGGATTGACCACTATGCTTTCCAACTTTGATACGTTAGAAGTTGTTTATACTTCAACACAAAGTACGGATGTATTAAAACAACTCGAAGAGATAGAAATAGATGTATTGTTGCTGGATATACAGATGCCTCAGCTGGATGGAATAGAGCTGACCAAATTGATCACTAAGAATTTCCCTGCTATTAAAACCATGGTGTTTAGCAGCTTTGAGAATTCGCATTATGTAAAGCAAGCTATACGAAATGGAGCTGCAGGTTATTTGCTTAAAAATGCAGATCACCAAACCATTTCAGAAGCTATTGCTCAAGTAATGAAGGGTGAAACCTATATAGATAGAGTGGTAGAGAAAATGATGGTTAAGGAAAGTATTACAGGGCACAAGCAGTCTTCCTTTGAAGCGGTGTTAACCAGTCGCGAGGGTGAGATATTAAAACTGATTGCAGAGGAGTACACGAATCAGCAGATTGCAGATAAGCTATTTGTAAGCTTACGCACTGTAGAAGCGCATCGTTTTAATCTTACGCAAAAGCTGGGAATTAAAAACATTGCAGGCTTAACGAAGGAAGCCCAACGCAGAGGGCTTTTAGAATAGTTTCAATAAAGAAAGAAGCTGTCACATTTACGTGACAGCTTCGTTCTTTATTGAAATCGGTTACTGTTCTACAACTCACTTAGTATCCGCTGGTGCCACTTGAGCTGCTTTTATTCTTCTTGTTCTTTTTGGTTTTCTTGCTTGTGTTCATGTTGTTGTTCATATCTGTGCTAGTAGTCGAGTTAACATTGCCAGATTCATTTTGAATCTGTGTACTATTAGTATTCATATTGTTTGTTGGATTTACACCACTTGAGCTAGATGTAGTATCTACTATTGTTCCAGATGAAGTATCAGGTTTAATAGAAGAAGTAGTATCTACAGTGGCTCTTGATGTCGTATCTGTAATAATAGGAGCAGCTGCACTTGTATCCATTCTGGCTGAACTATCTGTATTCATGTTCATATTAGCTGCGCTATCCTTCGCTGGATAAGCATTGGTGCTAACATTGGTACTAACGCCTGTAGTGCCGGAACCATAATAAGCGCTATAGGTTGGAGGATTTGTCGTCATATTGACATTGGTCGTTGTAAGATTCTGATCCATGTTATTATTCATGTTCATATTGCTTTGCATAGGAGAGGCCATGGTAGTGCCATAACTTAAATCGGGTGTACCATCGGCGTTCATGCGCTGCGCACGCAATAGGCCATTATCAATAATGCGTACCAGGTAAAGATCTATTGTGCGTGGCATAGCTGCTCTACCCGTTGTATCTACACCCCAATAAGTGTGGGTCATAGTCATACTAGAGTCGCCTGTTGTGTTAGCCATAGCTGATGAGTCTGTTCCTGTTACACCAACGTTATTTGGAGGATTTGCAACGGCTGCAGCCATCATGCTATCCATAGCCGCAAGCTGAGGGTTAGGCAGTTTTACTAAAGAAATATCATACACATTGCCACCATATAGATCCATGGCTTTGCTTACTATTTCTGATGGAACGCTGCTTTGTAATACAGGTAGTGATACCATATAGCTTTCGCCCCTGGGTGAATAGTTAACGTTCATCCATTGTCCATTTTGCATGTAAGAGGCGCGCCAAAAGCCGTTGTAGGTAGGTTGCCATTGTGCGTTAGTAGCACCGGGGTATTGAGCTTGGAAGTTTTTTTGAATCGTGGGTGGCATATTAGCATATGCGTTATAATTACCAGTACTGGTTTGGTTTCCAGATACGTTGTGTGCACTGTCCATTCTGTTGTTATTCATATTGGTAGTATCCTGTGCACATATTGCCGCACTACTTCCTGCTAATATCATTGCAAGAATTGTCTTTTTCATAACTCTCTATTTTGGTTTTGATTTTTGATAACATCCTTGTTATATCAAGGATAGTGCCCGGTAAAACTGAACAATGAAAAAAAGACCGCGTATTCTTTTGGATGAATAGGATTGACAGGATTGAAGTTTGGTAGTTGAAGAGTGAAGGTGTATGTCAGCTAACGCAGCTGTGCATTTGCAACTCATTGGATTTTAAATAAAATAGGTTCGTATTTAAAAACTTGAATAGTTGAAACAGAGTGTAAATGTTGAGGTAAAGTGTTTTCTAAGTTATTATTAATTGCATAGCTGCTACACTTACATGCTCTTATATTTTTCTAACTCTACACTTGATCTGTGTCGGTAATAGTACTATAGGCATCGGTACGGTTAAGTACATTTTTTATCCCCAGAGGTTGGGCTTCCTGAGCTTTACACTCATTAAATTCAGATTGTTTACGGCCTTGCACATGACCTTCATTATTCGACAGGAAAAGACAGCTATTTTTTAAAAGGAGTGCGTTAATAGAGTTGTGCAGAGTAAGGCGGTGTGCCTACAGAGAAGGTAATTGTGCAATTTTTTATAAAATTGATTCTTATCTATTGTACGGATGAGATGGAAGTATTAACTTCAATACAACTCCTTTATTCAATGGAATGACCTTGGTCCAATCGTCTTATTGAATAATCCAAGACGTACACGTGAACATTTTACCACCACCACAAGCCACTAAAATGAACACTGCAAAACTTGATCTGCACGCGGACTCCGCTTCCGGCAATTTGAAATTGAAAGAAATTTTAAAGCGCCACAACATGCCCTACGAAGAGCGTAGGGAAGGAAATGCAACTATTATTGGTATAAAGGCCAGGGCCTTTACACAAAAAGCAGCACAACTATTTACCCGCCCTTGTGCTGATACAGCCGGTTAATAGTTTAAGCTGCATAATTTAGTGTTTACCGTATAAGAACAAAGGTTCCTTTATTCTGTACCTTTTGTTTGGTATCGCGGTTGACATAGCTAAGTGTCCATATATAAACCGATGCCGGTTGTAGCTTCCCATTCAGTTTTCCGTCCCACCCGTTTTTCCAATTTTGTGTTTTGTAAACCAACTGGCCCCAACGGTTGTAAACAGCAAATTCTACCTGTTCAGCCTTTATTGCATTTAATGGGCCGATCGTTTCATTTTTTCCATCACCATTAGGTGTAAAGGCATTTGGTACAGCTATATAGCAGCTTGTATAAATCTTTATGGGCTTTTGGACTGACTGTTGACAACCCCAAAGATCGGTGATGGTGTAATTCACATTGTAAACAGTTTCCCGACCCGGTATAGCATAGGTATGTTTGGGGTTTTCGGTAGTTGCCTGATTACCATCGTCAAAGTTCCAGTTATAGGTAAGCTGATGGCCAATAGATTGACTGGTGAACTGAATGGGTTCGTTAGGACAATTCTCATCGATCACAGTGAAGTCGGCTTTTAGTGCATTTAACAGCTGGATCTTTTGTGTGGTTGTGTCATTACAAACTCCGTTACTAACAACTAATTGTACCTGCTTTTCGTTAAAGATGGTATAGTTAGCCTGCGTGTTTTGGCTATTGCTTTCCTGGCCTTCGTCCAATTTCCATTCCCAATAATTCACACCGTCTTTTCCATGGTGAGAGTAAGATACCTTGTCTTCCGTACATCCATAATTAATGATGTAGGTGAAATCAGCATTGACAGTATCCGTTACAGAAAAGGGTAAAGAGCCTGGTAGCGTTTCCACCAAACATTCATTGATAACGGAGTTGCCATCAGAACCTTTACGCAAATTGAGCTGGAAGTTGCCAGCTGCTTGCAGTGGGGTAGCAAGTGTAACAACGATCTCTTTGGTTAAACCATTCGTACAGGTTCCGCCAGTAGCGCCAGTTACCGTGACTGGATAAGGGCCGGTTATAAAAAAGTCGCTTCCATTTGACGCTATGCTGGAGCATAACATTTCTCTTTTAAAGGAGACTTTTATTTGTTTGGGCGCACAGGCCAATGCCCCAAGCTGGTCCATTGGCGTTGGCGTTTTTGGAATAATGGTTACAGGTTGAACGTCTCCTTCTGGTACGGGATTGCCACAGTTGTCTAACAAGGTATTATTGTCTGTACCTTTTTTAGCGCTTACGGTATACACTCCAGGAGCTAGAGGAGCTGATAATTGCAATTGAATGGAATCAGTATCAAACTGCTGGCTGCAACCAATGCCAGTAGCCTTGGTGACAGTAATACCTGGAATGTTTAATATAAAGTCGGAGCCGTCTGCTGCAATACTATTACAACGGATGGGTTTGTTCAGTTTTACCCGGATTACATCTCCGTCGCAGTTGGCGTCAAGAGCTTTCAGTTTTGGGATATTAGGGTCGGTAATAACTGCTGTACCGCCTCCAAAAGAAAGGCTATAGCCGCTTTGGGTATTATCGAAATGGCTAATCAATAACAGGTAAACGTGATCTTTTTTTAGCTGTGGCTTTTTTGTGAAAGTAGGCTTGTTTGCTGCTGGATCAGAACCACATTGGATATAACTAACACCTGCATCTGATGCACCCGTATTACCTGGTGTGCCAGCCCAGTTGGCTATTACCAACAGCGAGGCATCTCTAAAAACATCATTAGGGTCACGGTTGGTAATGTCAAATAGCTGCCAATCGTAGTCGTCGCCCGGATTACTTGGAACAATCAAAAAGCCTAAGTCGCCATCCTGGTAACAGGTAAACTTGTACCAGAAAGGGTTTTTAGCGGGAAGAAAATCACACTCGCCTGGCTTCACCGGCACATTCGCATTTGTACAAAGCGGAACAGTGTTTTGTACAAAAGTGGTAGTTCCACAAACAGGAAAAGCTGTAGATGGATTTTGTCCAATAGTAGTACAGTTCTGAGCTGAAGATGAAAAACAGATCAGAAAGAATATAAAAAATAAAAAGGGCAGTCTGGTCATAATAAAGCAGCCGGAAAGCTATTGGTTATACTGTCAGTGCAAATATCAGAATCGCTGCACGGTAGAGTCCTAATGTAATGCTAAAACGCGTTCTAACCTAAGGCAAGCCGGATAAATAGTGGAAAACAGGGTGCAAACTACTAAAAGCTTCTTCTTAGTTTTTCATTTCTTTTCTTTTCAGGATTTGTTGGAGTAGGAATTCTCTCTATATTCACTTCAAACTATTGACAATGGGATTATTTAAGTCCGGTAATCCGGTTATTTCGGAAAAAGCATTTAATAAAAGTTTTGCTTTGCAAGGCGAAACAATGACGGTACGTGGTGCCATCAATAAGTTTGGTGTAATGTTTCTTATGCTCTTAGGTGCGGCCTCTTTTACCTGGAGCTTGTTCTATAAAGGGGTAGATGTAATGCCTTGGATGATGGGCTCTATGATTGGTGGCTTTGTTTTAGCGCTGGTTATCATCTTTAAGAAAGAATGGGCGCCTTACCTGGCCTTAGGCTATGCGCTTTGTGAAGGCCTGTTTTTGGGAGCTATATCAGCTTTCTTTGATTTTGCTTTTCGTGAAAGCTATCCGGGTATCATCATGCAGGCTGTACTGTTGACATTGGGTACCGCAGGTGCTATGTACGCTTTATATGCTTTTCGCATTATACAAGCTACCAATACGTTTAAGAAGATTGTTATTACAGCTACTATGGGTATTGCCATCTTCTACCTTATTGCTACTGTATTGCGTTTATTTGGTATAGAAATGCCCTACCTGCATGACAATGGTATGATTGGTATAGGCATTAGTGTATTTATTGTAGCTATTGCAGCCTTGAACCTTATTTTGGATTTTGATATGATAGAAAAGGGTGCTGCACATGGTGCCCCTAAGTATTACGAGTGGTATGGTGCCTTTGGCTTGATGGTGACTATCGTATGGCTATACCTGGAAATTTTACGACTATTATCTAAACTGGCCTCCAGAGACTAATACTGTATTGTGTTATTCAAACCTAAAAGCACCTGGCAACAGGTGCTTTTTCTATTAAGGAGGTTTCACTAATCCTTTTTTAATAGGTTTTGGCTATTCCCCACTCCATTTACGGCACCATCTTTGAAAAAAATGGGGGTAAAAGTAGTGTTATGGAAGTAACGGCAGCGGTGTTGTATGATGGTGCATTGGCACACTACGACGTAAACATAGAACGAGAAGGCGTATGCGTGGCACGCCTGGCATCTTATAAAGGCAGAAATGGGCAAAAGCCTCCGGAATTTTTAACTATACGAAAGGAAGGGCGTCATTGGATTAGTGATGAAGGTAGTCGCAACCTGGCGGAGGATATTGGGTATGCTGTAGAGATTAAAGTTCCCAAAGACGTAATGATCGAGACCGATCGCCGGAGAACAGGGGAACACCCTGCCGGTTAATTGCTATCAGACTATAAATATTTGTAGACATTGTTCTTGTAGGTAGTCAGGTCTCCTTCGGTAGAAAAGGAGTCAAACTTTTCGCGTTGGCCATTGGGATTTTGGCGGACCAGTATAACCGTGCCGCCGCCCACTACCACGCGTTGGGCTCTTTCAAAAATATTGTCCAGCGCATCTCTATCGTTTAAAGTTTGCAACTCTTCAATATGACTTACATTGATCACATAATCCTGCATAATACGCTTAATGGCCTTTTGCTTGAAAAGCAGCAAAGGTATTCATTGGCGAGATTGCCGCATAAAAAAACCACTTGTTGCCAAGTGGTTTTCTATGTTTTGGGTTAATCATTATTTCAATTTGATAACAGGGCGTAGCTTATAGCCGTCCGTTTCTTTTTTTATAGACAGCAGTGCATCAAAGTCAATCAGCAGATTCTCAATGGTCGCATTCAGCTTTTTGTTGACTTTGATCTTAAGGCCCGATTCGGAGCCGCTTGGAATAGTGAGTGGATAGGTTTGTCCAGCTTCTGTAATACTGTTGTTTTCTCCTAATACCAGGCGGATTTCTTTTACAACATCAGTAGGATAAGTACCTTGAGCAATTAATGTATCTACACCATTTTGAAGGTCGAGTAGATTGTAAATACCGGGCTTAGTGTCCATTGCTACCCAACTGGCGGTGTCTTTGTCAAACTTGATGTTTACTTGTTTGAGGTCAATATTTACTTCATCCAGTTCCGTAGGGGCATCTGTCATGCGTAATAGAACGGTGGATTCTTTTTCTTTCTTACAAGCAAATAAAGTGATAGCTAGCACTGAGGAAAGAACAATGTGTTTCATTTTCATAGAGTGGTTAGTTTATAAAACAAATAAAGCGGGTATTTTCCTATAGGTTAGCTTTTACTGTAATGGAAATACTCTTACTGCTTAAACATTGCGTATATGTACAACGGTGATTAGAGTGGATTTACGCATCCAGGTTTAAGCGGCCTATTAAAAATTTTTTTCTGCTTGTTAATGCTTGATTTTTAGTCGTTTATGCTACAAGGAAAGAGTCCTTTCAAAAAAATATTTGTTTTATATTTTTTCCTTCTTTTAAATTTGCATCAGTTCTTTTTTACGACATCACTTATCAAGAAAGGCTGAGGGATATGGCCCAATGAAGCCTTGACAACCTGTCTTGCGACAAGCAAGATAAGGTGCCAACTCCATCACGCGGATTAGCGTGACAGATAAATGAGATCAAGCTTTCAACATATTCCACAACATATTTGTAAGCTCTTCCCATTTATCGGAAGAGCTTTTTTTATGCCCTTCCGGTAAGTCTTTTTTGATAGGTGTTTTTTATTTCTAAAACCTTAAAATCAAAAGAGATGAGCAATACAAAAATTATTCACAGCATACCGATAGATGAACTAACAGGCGCTATTTCCGTTCCTATTTATCAAACATCCACATTCGTTCAGGAAGCACCAGGTGTAAACAAAGGATTCGATTATGCCCGTACAAACAATCCTACAAGAGCAACGTTAGAAAAAGTCATTGCGCAATTGGAAGAAGGTGCCGTAGGTGTAGCCTTTGGTAGTGGTCTTGCGGCTATTGATGCTGTGGTAAAACTGCTTCAGTCTGGTGATGAGATCTTGGCAGTCGATGATATCTATGGCGGTGCGTTTCGCTTATTCACCCAGGTGTATGAAAAGTTTGGTGTTACAGTCAACTATGTTGACAGCACAAATGCTGAGAATGTATTTAACGCCATTACGCCTAATACAAAATTGATCTGGATTGAATCGCCTACTAATCCAACATTAAAAGTATCTGACATTGCAGCCATCGCCAAGATCGCTAAGGCGTCAGGATGTTTACTTTGCGTGGATAATACTTTTGCATCCCCCGTATTACAAAAACCTCTTTCGCTGGGAGCTGATATTGTAATTCATTCAGCAACAAAATATTTGGGCGGTCATAGCGATTTAATTGCTGGCCTGGTGGTTACAAAAGAGCAGGCGTTAGGCGCAAAGATCAAGTTCTTGCAAAATGCCAGTGGTGCTATACTTGCTCCATTTGATAGCTGGCTGGTAATTCGAGGTATTGAGACATTAGGTCTTCGCGTAAAACAACATTGCCTTAATGCGCAACAGGTGGCGGAATATTTGCAAACGCTTCCGCAAGTGGACAACGTATTTTACCCTGGCTTACCTACACATCCGAATCATGAAATAGCTAAGCAGCAGGCGAAAGGGTTTGGTGGTATCATCTCCTTCACATTAAAAGACGACACAGAAGAAGCAGCTATTGCTTTTGTAACCAGCACACGCTTGTTCAAGCTGGCGGAAAGTTTGGGTGGTGTAAAAAGCTTGCTTTGCCATCCAGCAACCATGACGCATAAATCTATTCCTGTTGAAAAGCGCCAGGCTGCAGGTGTAGCTGATAGCTTGATCCGCCTATCTGTAGGACTGGAAGAAGCAGAAGACCTGATTGAAGACATCGCTTTTGCTATAAAACAAACTAAGGTGGCCTCTTTTCAAAACGCATAAAAAAAAGGAACGATGAGTAAACAGTTGACTGTAGGATTATTTGGCTTTGGAGTAGTGGGCGAAGGTATTTACCAGGTGTTATTACAAACACCGTCCTTGCAAGCCGCTATCAAAAGAATTTGTATCAAGCATCCGGATAAAGTAAGAAATGCTCCGGCAGATTTATTTACAACAGATTACAACGCCATATTGAATGATGATGCGATCAATGTTGTGGTAGAATTAATTGACGACGCCGACGAAGCGTATAAAATTGTAACAACAGCATTGCGAAAGGGTAAGCATGTGATCAGTGCCAATAAAAAACTGATTGCAGAACATCTGCAGGAGATCCTGGAGCTACAAGAGCAATCGAATGCTTCATTCCTTTATGAAGCGGCTGTATGTGGTAGTGTGCCTATTATCCGCAACCTGGAAGAGTATTATGATAACGACTTGTTGCAAAGTGTTTATGGTATTGTAAATGGATCAACCAATTATATACTAAGTCGCATTGCCTCAGATGGGTTGACGTACCAGGAGGCGCTGCTACAAGCGCAGCAATTGGGTTTTGCTGAAAGCAATCCGTATCTGGATGTTAGCGGCCGCGATGCTGTAAACAAACTTAGTATACTATTGACACATGCTTATGGTGTATTAGCCAAGCCCGATAAACTTCTATATAAAGGCATTGATCATTTGCAAGCTGCCGATATTCATTATGCAAAAGAGAAAGGGTATAAGATAAAGCTGGTAGCGCAAGCAGTGAAAGTAGGTGCGAATAAAATTGCAGCTTTTGTATTGCCGCAATTTGTAACTACCGACAATCAACTCTATAATGTAAATAATGAGTTCAATGGCGTAACACTGGAAAGTAAGTTGGCTGACCGTCAATTCTTATATGGCAAAGGTGCGGGGCGCTTCCCCACATCATCTGCAGTGATCAGCGATCTTTCGGCTTTGCGTTATCAATACCGTTATGAATATAAAAAGCTTAACAGCCCTGTTGAACATACTTTAACAACCGACTACTTTCTGAAAGTATATGTTGGTTTTGAAAGTTGGGCAGATATTAATAAATGGGACTTTGAGTCGATAGAAGCTCTCTATAGCACTGAACATCGACAGCATCTGATTGGTCTTATCCATGCTGAAAAATTAGCAGAGGCTGAATGGGCAAATGCTGAAAATGTATCTGTTATTGCCTGCCCTGAAGCTATCGTACAGAAAGAAGCCCTGGTGAAAAAATCACTGAAAAAGATAAGCCTGCAACTGGCAGGAGTTAATTAGTGATCACTAAAGATCGGGAATCGGCTATCGGGAGTCGGCAAACAGCAATTGAGAATGGGGAGATGCTTTTCGAAGTAAATCCTTTCAAGGGCCTGTTTAGGAAGATTCTCTTCCGATTACCGATTGCCGGTGCACCTTGTTTAATTTTGCACTCTCTATAATTTAAGGTTTAAAAGAAAGCCCCGCTAAGCGGGGCCTCTTTTTCTTAAGTTGAATTAGTTAAGAGACGGCGTATTTATTATACAGTCTTCCTGTGATAAGGGCAAGGTGAAAGAAATGGTACTGCCATTTCCAATTTTACTTTCAATAAAAAGTTGTCCACCATTGCGGTTCAGAAAGTCCTTGCAAAGCATAAGACCTAAACCAGTACCAGTTTCGTTGGCTGTGCCTTTAGTGGTAAAGTAGTTATTGGTATTGATTTTCTTTAAATCTTCTGAACTGATGCCGGTTCCTGTATCTTCCACATATACTTCTATAAAGTCGTCGCAATGATTCACGCCTACTTCAATACGCCCGCTTTCAGGTGTGAATTTGATGGCATTGGAGATCAGGTTGCGAAGTACAAGGCTGATCATTTCTCTGTCAGCAAATGCGTATACGGCTCCTTTGTTATAATGTTCCAGGTGAATATTTTTAGACACGGCCTGTGAGTGCAAAAGTTGGATGACCTCTTTGATAAGTAGTTGCACATCTACTTCTTTACTTTGAATAGAGTAAGAGGTCATTTGTGTTTTAGCCCATTGCAGCAGATTCTCCATTAATCCCACCGTGTAATTCAGGTCTGCCACTACTTGAGGCACAAATGCTTTCACTTCTTCTGCAGGTATATTCTGTTTTTCAATCTGGGTGAATAAACTGCGCAACGCATAAATAGGCGTTTTTAAATCATGTGCGATTACTGAGAAGAGTTTTGTCTTTAACGCATTCAGTTCAGCAAATTCATTTTTCTGTTGCTGTATATCACGATTAATATGGTGTAGGGTTCTGTTGCGGCGCAGTAAGCGAAACTGGTAGCTATTATTTTCACGTTTAATCAAGAATAAGCCATGATAGATAAATATTACAGCTAAAGCTTGATTGAAGCGATACATACCCAGGTTGGCAGTAGCCAGTCCATATTGGCGTTGGTGCCATATTACGGTGAGCATGTAATAGCTGACCATTGAAAAACCGATGGTAAACAGTATATGTCCAATATCCCGTAAGAAGAAAACAGATAATATGCCGTACAGCACAAAGAACAATTCATTGCCAATGTTCATACCATTAAGGTATACTACACAGGTTAGAAAGGGGTAGAGTGCGAAGTACATGATCAAGGCAATTTCATGTAACTGCCGGTGGTTCAGATATAAAACCAACACGCTAGCCATTGCTGGTAAGCACGCAACGATAAGCGCGGAGTAAGGAAGATATTGATTGCCTATCAAGCCTATGGCTGGAACAAGGATACCCGTTACTAATTGGAGGAAGTTAAGCAGGTTGAAAATGCCAAGCTTCCGTTTCTCGTAATCATCCATACCAGCTGTGTACCCAATCAGCTTAACGCGATGGATAAATTGAGACGTAATGGGCATGATACGCTCCAGGTGAAAGGCAATGTCAATCGTTCGAAGCTTTCCCTGCAAGGAATGCAGGCGATGCAAAATAAATTCCATAGGCAAACGCAGTTAGCGTCGCGACAAGATAAGTAAACTTTAATGATTACTTAAATGTATTGTAGGCGGGTTAAGGGTTTGTAGTTAAATCGTGGTAGTTAGGCTTTGTAAAACGGTCTTATATTACCGGGGCCTGCCTGCGGTTATTACTTAGAGGAGCTATTTGGCAGTGGCCACAAAAATGATGGAATAGTACTTGTAACCTATTAATCGACTGGGAAATATTCTAGTTTTGACCGCCGCTTCCTGCTTAGGCGGTTTGTACTTCCACTAAACGCTATATAAATTATGAATCACCAACGCTGCTTACACTATGTTTTAGGTCTTTTACTGTTAGTAATCACCTCTTTTTCGCCAGTATGTGCACAGGATTTCAGAGTCTTAACACCGGTTGAGTCTGCTTATTTTAAAAAAGTAAATGACATCATACGCAAGACCATGCCTACACAGATCGGTACGATGAAACTTGTTCAAATGGACTTGGTGGATGCCAGCACCACTGAAAAAACAATGCTTGCTGAACATCCGAAAAATAAGGGGCCCTATAGATTGGGTTGTTCTATTGAATATGGTAAAACAATTGACCAAGTAAAAACAGACTCCAAGCTGGAAGAAGCCATTAACAAGGCCTTGAACGATGGTAATGAAGCAAAAGAAAGAGAACTGAATGATAAGATGTCACAAGTGGTATCCGAGCAGCGCTGCCGTGTAGACATCATGATAAATTACGATTTACTCAATTTCAATTATGTAAAGGGCAAGGTGATACCTATGCCGATAAAGGATGCTGTAGCCTATCGTAGCCTGTTTACGGAGGATGTAGGGGAAGGCGTTACCTATTTGATAGGCACCTATGTAGGTGTAGGCGAATTTAAAGCAGCTAAAAATCAACCCTTCGAAGGAACTGATGGAGGTGTTTTTGAAGCAGAAGCAAAAAAAGAGGCTACTGAGGAAATGACCATTGAAAACGTTGTATTTCGGATTTATGCCGCTCCAGCTATTGCCGACCAGCTAATTAAACAAATGGATATTGCTGGTTTGAAGGCTATCTTGGGTAAAAAGCTAACTCCCTAATAACTGACAAGAAAGAGATAAAAGGCGCATGATCATGCGCCTTTTATTATTGGGATCATTGCCATTTATAGGATACTCTTTTCCCAGACGAGTCTCACTTCCTGGCTTTTGTGTTGCAGGTGTGGACTTGGCGGCCATGCACCAGCAGTCTGCTACTTCTTATGGGGCAAACCCACATCCTTACGCCGTTCTTGGTGTTGAGGCGAAGGGTATGAGTCTGGCTTACCAACAACTTTTACTGTCAGGCATAGTTTTCCAAAAGAATTGGAGCTTATTAAGTTCAGTTGTTGGTGCAACATCCGAACAAGGGCTAGGAGGAACACCAACAATGGCGTAAAAGGCCTGTGCTTCTGATGAAAAGCGCCTAATCAGTGATGAAAAATATTTGCCCAACAAGGACTCTTTAGAAATCTTTCTTATATTAATGTGATATAACCGAAACCTCCATTTATGCTAATGCTAGCCCGGAAAAATGATAAAGCCAGTTCAGTCCCTCTTTTTAAAAAAAATCATCTCACTGGAAAGTTGATTTTTAATTTGCTCTTCCTCTTCATTTTTTCATTTTTATCTTCAGCACAAACCATAGGTTCTAAAGTTTCGTTTAAGGGTACCGATGGAAGAACTTATACCGGTATCATTAAGGAAATAAAAGGTAACCAGTACAAAATAAAATACGATAGTTACGATTACGAAGCCTGGGCTCAGCAGAGTCAGTTCACCCTTTTAAATAATACCAATGCAAATATCATCAGCATCGGTACGAGGATTTCATTTCCCGGAACAGATGGAAAAACATATACAGGTATTATAAAAGAGATACAGGGCAACCAATATAAAGTAAAATATGATGGTTACGACTTTGAAGCTTGGTTACAGCGAAATCAATTCACGGTGATCGGGGAAAATACTATAGCCACACCTGAAATTAAGCAACCTGCAAAAAATGGTGATTGGAAAGTAGGCGATAAAGTAGAAGCGTATGATATGTATAAGGACAAGTGGTATAATGGAACAATTACTATTGTTTTAACTGATTATAATCCGCAGCAGTGGCGGGTAACGTTTGATAACCCGAAGGAACACACGTTTGAATACTTGTCATTAACAGCTCAGCAAATAAGACCTAGAGGAATAAGGGGCGCCGCTTTTACATTGAATACCCGTGTTGATGCCTATTATGCTTCCGGTACACCCAAAGGAAGAGCCACGATTATTGAGATAAAAGATAACGGAAGGTATAAAGTGCACTACGACGGATGCGGTGCATACCGCGACGAAGAAGTGGACTGGAGCCAGGTTAAACCGGAGTCTACTGTTTCATCAAACCACACTGACATCACAGCCCTGTATGGCAAATGGGCTATGTTTGTGTATGGTTACCCAAACACCGTAATTCATGGAGACAATGTTTACAGGGAGTATAGTATGGGTGCGAAAGCACCTCCGCTGCAAATAAATGCTGACGGTACTTATGTGTGGTATGATGAATACAATAAACCTCCGGTAAAAGGAAATTGGGCAACACATGCAAAGATTGAAGGATTAACAATGGGTACAGAAGCTGAAAATGGAATTGTGCTTAAGGATTCACATGGTGTTCTCTGGAAAATTCATAAAGACAGGCAGGACCACATTGAGGCTAGAACCATGTGCAGTGGAACAACACAAGGAGGAACGAGAATTAGATAAAAATTAATTTAATTAAGAGTAGACAGCTTCTTTTCCCCGACGAGTCTCACTTCCTGGCTTCTGTGTAGCAGGTGTGGACTTGGCGGCCATGCACTAGCAGTCTGCTACTTCTTATGGGGCAAACCCACATCCTTACGCTGTTCTTGGTGTTCCATCGGGCTTTGTGCTGTGGCTGCATCAACAGCAAAACGTACATAAATCTTATGGACAAGATGTAATTAAATATATACCTACGGAAAAGCCCCTTTTTGAAGGGGCTTTCTATTTTAAAGAATAAAGTATTACATACTTCCTTTTTCCGGACATATATCCGCTGCGTTGCTTTGTTCAGTTGCACAGACCCAGCGTAGAAGACGGATACAAGAAAGCTTGCAATCTAGTCCTAATGACCACCGCCGTGTCCCTTGTCAGGCGCAGGGCTGGGAAAAGGAGACACGGCGGGGACCCAAGATGAAAAAGTTAACACTTACTGAGTAATTGAATATTATAAATGCTGTAACTAGCGAACTTATTTATGAGGGTGCGTTGCATCCAAGGGTTAAAATGTGTTTCATATACCTATAGATAATATAAATGTAATGGTCAAGGAAAGCAGGCTCCTTCCAATTTTACGATTTAGACAATCTAAGGATTTCGTAAAAGCTTCACTTGAAAGCATACAGGAGAGAAACAAGTTATTTATGCTATCATTACAAAAGTTCTAATTGGAATTAGAGGAGACGTTATAAATGGATAAGCGTGTTTTAAATTATGATCATAAGTTAGTATTAGAGAATGGTAGCGTTCTGGAAGGTTTAACAATTACCTATCATACTGCTGGTGAACTAAATGAGAAAAGGGATAATGTTATATGGGTATGCCATGCCTTAACTGCCAATAGTGATGTAAGTTCTTGGTGGCCAGGTATGGTAGGAAAGGGATGTGTACTAGATACCGATAATTATTTTATCGTTTGCGTTAACATTTTGGGCTCTCATTATGGTACCACCGGGCCACTTCATACATGTCCGAACACTAAAAGTCCTTATTATCATAGTTTCCCACTTATCACTATTCGTGATATGGTACAAGTGCAGGAAATTGTGCGTCAACATGAACAGATATCAAAGATTCAATTATTAATTGGAGGTAGTATGGGGGGGTATCAAGCACTTGAATGGAGTGTTATGTATCCTCAGGTAATTCAGAAAATGGTACTGTTAGCTACTTCAGCTCATGAGTCATCTTGGGGGATAGCCATTCATACAGCCCAGCGTATGGCTATTGAAACAGATACGACTTGGCTTGAAAAAACGGATACGGCCGGTAGTAAAGGGTTGGCAGTTGCCAGGGCAATTGGGATGCTAACATACAGAACGTATGAAGCCTTTGAGAGTACCCAGCGAGATGAAGATATTCATATGACTGATGGTTTTAAAGCCGCGAGTTATATGAGATATCAAGGCGAAAAATTAGTAAAACGATTTAATGCTTTTAGTTATTACATTTTAACGAAAGCAATGGATACGCATAATTTGGCCAGAAATAGGGCTGAAAGTATTGAAGTTGTTCTGCAAAACATTAGTATACCGACATTAGTTATTAGTATACACGAAGATTTGCTCTGCCCACCACAAGAACAGAAATATTTATATGAAAACTTACAAAGTGCTTCATTAATTAGTATAAAATCTAGCTTTGGTCATGATGGCTTTCTCATTGAGACCCATCAAATAAGTAAGCATATAAAAGATTGGTTAAACAACTATTCCTTACATCAACCACCTATAGAAAAGAATACTGACGAGGTGGTGAAAATAAAAAATTGAATCTATGGAGCTTCATCCGGTTACACAACTTATTCGCACCCAAATCGAGCAAACGGGTGAAAAGGAGCATTCATCACCACTCTTCTTAACGAGTTCTTTTTGCTTTGATAATGCAGAAAGCATGCGTGCTACTTTTGCTGACGAAACAGATGAAAACATTTACAGCCGTTTCTCGAATCCAAACGTCGATGAGTTTGTGCAGAGGATTTGCATTCTAGAGCAAGCTGAAGATGGGTTTGCTACCGCATCTGGCATGAGCGCAGTATTTGCTTCTTTCATGGCATTGCTAAAAAGTGGAGATCATTTGCTTATTTGCCGTTCTGTTTTTGGTAGTACACATACTGTGGTGGCAAAATATCTTCCAAAGTACGGGATTGAATACACCTATGTTGAAGCGGATCGTATTGAAAGTTGGGAGGCTGAAATAAAATCGAATACGAAGATGATTTATCTGGAAACGCCTACCAATCCTGGCCTTGATATTATCGATCTGGAAGCTGTATCGAAATTAAAAGAGAAATACAACTTGATTTTAAATGTAGATAATTGCTTTGCCACACCCGTTTCTCAAAAGCCAATTTGTTTGGGTGCTGATTTGGTAGTGCACTCTGCTACAAAATGGATAGACGGCCAGGGCCGTGTATTAGGTGGAGTAGTAGTAGGGAAGAAGGAACTGATTAACGAGATCTATTTGTTTTGCCGTGCTACGGGACCTTCCTTATCGCCTTTTAATGCATGGTTACTAAGCAGGAGTTTAGAAACATTAGATGTTAGAATGGAACGGCATGCGGCGAATGCATTATTTATTGCTTCAGAACTAGAGGGGCACAAAGAGTTAGCATGGGTAAAATATCCTTTTCTACCAAGCCATCCGCAGTATGAAATAGCGCGCAAACAGATGCGCGATGGTGGCGGGATATTGTGCTTTGAATTAAAGGGAGGTTTAGAGAAGGGGCGTCAATTTCTGAATCGGCTTCGACTCTTATCATTAACGGCTAATCTTGGCGATACGCGCAGTATTGCTTCTCATCCTGCTAGCACAACACATGCGAAACTAACAGAAGAAGAAAGAGCAGCCGTAGGTATTACTCCAGGACTCATACGCATTTCAATTGGTCTGGAACATCGGGATGACATTTTATTTGATATTACTCAAGCACTTGATAATTGAACATGATAAAAAAGGGCCACAATTTATGAAAACAACTACTATTTGGAAAGGTGGGAAATCCTACGAAAGCATACATCCCAATAAGTCAACTATCCATATTGATGCTGCTGGCGGATTTAATCCCAAAGCACTTTTGTTAAGTGGGCTGGCAAGTTGTTCGGGCGTTGATATTGTTGATATTTTAGAAAAGATGCGGGTACCTTTCGCTGATCTAAAGATAGAAGTAGAGGCCGATCAGACAGAAGAGTATCCACGTGTATTTAAAGATATCAATATTGTGTATTCAATCGCAACCGATGAAGAGAACAGGGATAAGGTAATTAAAGCGATAGATCTTTCTTTAGAAAAGTATTGTGGTGTAGCAGCTATGTTGAAAAAGAATTCAAAAATTAATTATACCCTTACGATCCAAGCGGTTTAAGGATATGATGTTCTAACGGCCGCCGCCGTGTCCGTTGCCACGCGCAGGGCTGGGCAAAGGAGACACGGCGGGGACCGAAAAAACAGAAAAGCCCCTTCTTGAAGGGGCTTTTCTTTTATCAAGACTATAGATGTTACATACTTCTTCTGTACTGACCACCCACTTCATACAACGCATTAGTGATCTGACCCAGCGAGCAATACTTCACCGTCTCCATCAATTCAGCAAACAAGTTGCTGTTGTTGATCGCTGCTTCTTTTAATCGCTTTAGACTCATTTCGCTCTTCGCCTCATTACGCTTCCAGAAGGCCTGCAGGTTTTGGATCTGCTGCTCTTTTTCTTCCTTGGTAGAGCGGATCACTTCGGCTGGTAATACCGTTGGTGAGCCATTCTTATTCAGGAAGGTATTTACACCAATCAGCGGCAATTCACCCGTATGTTTTTGGTGCTCGTAATACAAGCTTTCTTCCTGGATCTTGTTACGCTGGTACATGCGCTCCATAGCGCCCAATACACCGCCGCGTTCAGTAATACGATCAAACTCAGCGAGTACTGCTTCTTCTACCAGGTCAGTTAATTCTTCGATGGCAAAAGAACCTTGGATGAAGTTTTCTGTTTTGGCAGAACCCAACTCGCGGTTGATGATCAACTGGATGGCCATGGCTCTACGTACACTCTCTTCTGTAGGTGTAGTAATAGCCTCATCGTATGCATTTGTGTGTAGCGAGTTACAGTTGTCGTAAATCGCATATTTGAAGGCTAACGTGTCCATTTTGCCAACTGATGTCAAAGAATTGACGGTTTATCCATTCTGCTTTAGCGCCCGCAATGAACCTCTGTATTTTTCGGAAAAAGCCTGTGATACTCCGATTCTACATTCTATTAATAGTACTGGTTGGAAGCACTGGCATTCAGGCCCAAAAGGATTATAAATGGGAGCGGGAGCATCCAGGGGCACTACTAAAGCCCAAGGCAGACCCTGTTGCCGGCTTTAGGGCTACATCCATCTTTGATGTTCTTAATCAAATTCCATTGTTGAATAAACCCCGAGGGTTTGAAGTACGGGAAGGCGCTTCAGCGCGCTTGCATGGAAAGATTTATAAAGGTTACTTAATGGTAGGCCTGCCTTTATACTACCGTTGGGGCAATGGTCCCTTGGAGAAACAAGGCGAGTACTACATGGCCAATATTTATATCAACGACCGGGAAGAGCTGCGGAATATTTATAGTTTTTTACTTAGTGAAGAAACAGACAAGTTGAACCTACCACCAATATTTACGGATACGTTTGCGGTATCTTATCAAACTATCAATGGTTACTCTGTGGGAGTTTCCAGAAGCCGGGTCAACCAGAACTTATATATTCTAAACCCGCGTAAGCGTCCTTGCTTTATACCAACCACTAAGGAACAATTCATTAAGCTTTGGATAGGTAAACTAGGCCTTGATATAGCAAAGGAAAAGGGAAATATGGAAGAGACAAAAGGCTTTCTTAAAGACGTAAAGGGCAATGCCGAGGCGGAAGCCAACATGCGGCAGACAATTAAGTTATCAGAACTGTGGTTAGATTTTTTAGTAGAGAAGAAAAAAAGGTATGAACAAAAGCTAGCCTCTTTAACCGCAGCAGAAAAGCAAGCGCCGGCTTATTGTGCCATGCCAAAAGATATGGCTGTTTTGCAAAAGAAAGGGTTTTATGTAAATAAGGTTACGGGAGACCTGCCTAATGAACTGGCAGATGGAATTGAGGCTGAAAGTACTTCTCCCGTATTTCAATTCAATCCAGACTTCTTTGATCCTAAGCTGCCTAAAACAGCCTTTCAGTTAATTGTAATTAAAGACGGTTTTCGGCAAGGCTGGAACGAGGGACCCTTAATGCCATTAGTGCAGGAGGACTTCTTTCCAAAAATAGATTTTAAGCTGCTGGAAGCATTGATGTATAAGTGATGGTATTGATTTGTATTTATCTATTAGAATCAATAGAAGCTAGGTTCGCATTGCTGCTACAAATTTGTTTCGATTTTGATTAATTATCAATCGCAAATGGAACAAGGAGTTGCGTGTATTAGATAGTTGTGCGTCATTGTATTGAACCATCCTACATATAAGAGACAAATAGAAATTTTGATAAAAAAATATGGACCAAACAACTCAAAAACTTTTCCTTTCAGAGCAAAAAGCAAAAGAATTATTTAAAGCTATTGAAGACAGAAGATTAATAATTCCTGGAAAATCAGAAAAGCAACTTTGCGATGAAATTATGCAAATTGCCAAAGAAGATTTTGGGGTAGAAAATCATTGGGGCAAAAAAATTGTAAGAACAGGTATTAATACTTTGCAACCCTATGTGGCAGATCCTGCCGATTTGGTTATTCAAGATGATGATATACTGTTTTTTGATTTTCATCCCATTTTTGAAGGTTGGGAAGCAGACCTTGGCAGAACATATGTTTTAGGCAGCGATCCTTTAAAACAAAAGATAAAGAAAGATGTAGAAGCAGCTTGGTACGAAGGGAACAGTTGGTATTTTAAACAAGATAAACTTACAGGGGCAGATTTTTTTAACTACGCTACAGACTTGGCAAAACGCTACGGGTACGAATTTGGAAACGCCATTGCAGGACACATTATAGGTAAGTTTCCGCATGAACAACCAGATGACCCCAATGATTTGTGTCTAGACGTACATCCCGACAATCATAATGACATACTCCAGTTAGATAAACATGGAAACAAAAGGCATTGGATTCTAGAGCTACATTTTGTAGATAGGAAAAATAACATAGGTGCTTTTTTTGAGCAGTTACTAACAGCAGAATAAAACCGCTGCTAACATGGTATTGGCAAAAGCTGGGTAGACGGAAGTCTATTTACCAGCCTTCGTCAATACCTGTTCATTGTGTGTCACTTAAGGCTAGCACTATATCGACAGAATAATTATAAAAAAAATATAAAATGAGCATTTCAAAATCGGAAAGACCCGCACTAATTTTAATTGATATTCAAAAGGGGTTCGACAATGTAGAATATTGGGGCGGACAAAGAAACAATTTTGATGCTGAAAAGCATGCGGCAGAGCTTTTGGAACTTTGGAGAAAAAATCAACTTCCAATTTTTCACATTCAACATAATTCTTCAATACCAACTTCCCTACTAAACGAGACAAATGAAGGAAACGGATTTAAAGACATTGTAAAACCGATTAATGGAGAACCAATTATCAAAAAGAACGTGAATAGTGCCTTTATTGGGACGGACTTAAAAGAACAACTTGACAGGGAGAATATAACGAAACTTGTAATTGTAGGGTTGACAACAGATCATTGCGTTTCAACGACAACAAGGATGGCAGGAAATTTTGGGTTTGACACTTTCTTAGTTTCTGATGCGACTGCTACCTTTAATAAAAAAGGACTTGATGGACAAAATTTTTCAGCAGAATTAATTCACGAAACTGCTTTAGCAAGTTTAAATGGTGAGTTTGCAACCATTGTAACAACTGACTTTTTAAAAAAAATATTTAGATAATTAGAGAAGAAAAGCGAACGCACAACATCGGTTTTGCAATATGGTGGCTGATGAATAAGTGCTATGCGGTTGTCCTACTATTGAACTTTAGTAATAAATTTAAACTGACGGAACACGGAACGCGTCCACATCGCAAAGCCATGAAACGTTAGGCGAAATCGAAATGCACATTCATATAATTAAGTATCTTTTGCGCCGTTGTTGGTACTGAGACAGTGCATATCAACAACTTTGAATAAGCTAGAAAACTGATAACATTACTCTGCCTTCTTGGTTGTTGGTGCAGCAGCCGCACCAAAGCTTGAATGAACACAAACAACGGTGCTAATGTATAAATAAGATTATACCTGATTGATAAAAGAAAAGCCCCTTCTTGAAGGGGCTTTTCTTTTATCAAGACTATAGACGTTACATACTTCTTCTGTACTGACCACCCACTTCATACAACGCATTAGTGATCTGACCCAGCGAGCAATACTTCACCGTCTCCATCAATTCAGCAAACAAGTTGCTGTTGTTGATAGCTGCTTCTTTTAATCGCTTTAGACTCATTTCGCTCTTCGCCTCATTACGCTTCCAGAAGGCCTGCAGGTTTTGAATCTGCTGCTCTTTTTCTTCCTTGGTAGATCGGATCACTTCGGCTGGTAATACCGTTGGTGAGCCATTCTTATTCAGGAAGGTATTTACACCAATCAGCGGTAATTCACCCGTATGTTTTTGGTGCTCGTAATACAAGCTTTCTTCCTGGATCTTGTTACGCTGGTACATGCGCTCCATAGCGCCCAATACACCGCCGCGTTCAGTAATACGATCAAACTCAGCGAGTACTGCTTCTTCTACCAGGTCAGTTAATTCTTCGATGGCAAAAGAACCTTGAATGAAGTTTTCTGTTTTGGCAGAACCCAGCTCGCGGTTGATGATCAACTGGATGGCCATGGCTCTACGTACACTTTCTTCTGTAGGTGTAGTAATAGCCTCATCGTATGCATTTGTGTGCAGCGAGTTACAGTTGTCGTAAATCGCATATAGCGCCTGCAATGTGGTACGGATATCATTGAAGTCGATCTCCTGCGCGTGCAGTGAGCGACCGGACGTTTGAATATGATACTTCAACTTCTGTGAGCGGTCGTTACCATTGTACTTCTGCTTGATGGCCTTAGCCCAGATGCGGCGAGCTACACGCCCAATCACACTATACTCCGGATCCATACCATTAGAGAAGAAGAACGATAAGTTCGGTGCAAAATCATCGATATGCATACCGCGACTTAAATAGTATTCTACATAGGTAAAGCCATTGGCCAATGTAAATGCTAATTGCGTAATAGGATTAGCACCTGCTTCAGCAATATGGTAACCTGAAATAGATACGCTATAGAAGTTGCGCACCTTCTGTTCAATAAAATACTGTTGTACATCACCCATCAACTTCAAGGCAAACTCTGTAGAGAAGATACAGGTGTTTTGCGCCTGGTCTTCTTTTAAGATATCTGCCTGCACCGTACCGCGTACTTGTTGTAAGGCTTGTGCTTTCAGTTGTTCATAGATATCCTCGGGCAAAAACTCATCGCCACTTAAACCCAGTAGTTTCAAGCCTAGGCCATTGTTGCCATGAGGCAAGCGCTCAGGGGCAGAGGGGTTATAATAAGTAGGCTTGGGTAAATGGCCGTATTTGTTTTTAAACGCTTCTTCTACTAATGACCATTTACCGTTTTCTTCAATCCATTTTTCACACTGCTGGTCAATAGCGGCATTCATAAAGAAGGCTAATAGCATTGGCGCCGGACCATTGATGGTCATAGACACCGAGGTCTTGGGGTCGCAAAGGTCAAAACCGCTGTATAGCTTCTTAGCATCATCCACTGTGGCAATCGACACCCCGGAGTTCCCAACCTTTCCATAAATATCCGGACGGTGAGCAGGGTCTTCGCCATACAGGGTTACACTATCAAATGCGGTAGACAAACGCTTGGCCGGCTGACCTTCCGATACATAGTGGAAGCGTTTGTTGGTGCGCTCAGGGCCACCCTCACCGGCAAACATACGTGTGGGATCTTCGCCCTGGCGTTTCAATTCAAATACACCAGACGTGTATGGGAACTCACCAGGAATATTTTCCTGTAGCTGCCAGCGCAGAATATCACCCCAGTCTTTGTATTTAGGAAGAACTACTTTAGGAATGCGTGTGCCGCTTAAAGATGTAGTGGTCAATGGTTGTTTGATCACTTTGTCGCGCACCTGGTATTCAAAGAAGTCGGCTCCGTATTTTTTCACAACCTGGGGCCAATCCTGTATCAGTTTCTTGCATTCAGTATGCAGACTGTCTTCATAACGTTTTTGCAGCTGCTGCAATTCTGGTATGGCACTTACTTCTTTTTCACCGATGACACCATTGATCTGGTATAGCTTAGAAGCAATAGCACATTGCTCATTCACCCATTTATCATAACCGCGGTTGTTTTCTGATATTTCAGACAAGTAGCGTACGCGCTTGGGTGGAATGATCTGCGACTTGGTAGTGGTGTCTTTGGTATGTGCATGTATTTCAACATTGCCAAAGCTAACTTCCGTTTTGCGTTGAATAGCTTGTGTCAGCTTTTCAAACAGTTCGTTAACACCGCCGTCATTGAATTGGGCAGCAATCGTACCTACTATAGGAAGTTCATCATCCTTTGCTGTCCATAGCTGGTGGTTGCGTTTGTATTGCTTGCGTACATCGGCCAGGGCATCTAAGGCACCGGCTTTATCGAATTTGTTGATGGCTACTACGTCGGCATAGTCCAGCATGTTGATCTTCTCCAATTGAGAAGCCGCACCGTATTCCGGTGTCATAACATACAGACTTACATCGCAGTACTCCAGGATAGAGGCATCGCTTTGGCCCACCCCGGCAGATTCCAGTATGATAAAGTCGAAGCCTGCTGCCCGGCAGATATCCAGGGCATCCTGCACGTGCGCACTCAGTGCCACTTCGCTATCGCGGGTAGCCAGGGAGCGCATATACGCTCTGGGAGAGGAAATGCTGTTCATGCGGATCCGGTCGCCCAGTAAGGCACCACCCGTTTTCTTTTTGGAGGGGTCTACCGATACAACAGCAATGGTCTTATCATTAAATGCATTTAAATAACGGCGTACGATCTCGTCGGTTACAGATGATTTACCAGCACCGCCCGTACCTGTAATACCTAGTACAGGTATTTTTTTATCTGTGGATTGTTGACTGTTGTCTGTGGACTGCGCTCCATTTTCAGCATTGGTGATGTGGCGGGCAATCTGGCGCACGTCTTTCAGCTCGCCCAGCGTCATAGGAGTTTTGTAAACGCCATTGCCGTTTAATGTGAAGTCGCATTGCTTGATCACGTCTTCAATCATGCCTTCCAGGCCCATTTTGCGGCCATCGTCGGGCGAGTAAATGCGAGTGATTCCATATTTATGTAACTCGTCGATCTCCTGAAGTAATATAGTACCGCCACCGCCACCAAAGATCTTGATATGGCCACAGCCGTTCTCTTCCAACAGGTCTTTCATGTACTTGAAAAACTCTACGTGTCCACCCTGGTAAGAGGTAATGGCAATACCTTGTACATCTTCCTCAATAGCACATTCTACTATCTCTGCCACACTGCGGTTATGACCCAGGTGAATGATCTCTGCTCCCTTGCTCTGGAGAATGCGGCGCATAATATTGATCGCTGCATCGTGCCCGTCGAAAAGAGAGGCCGCCGTAACGATACGGACTTTGTTTTGTATCTGATAGCTCATATAGTTTCAAATCGTTGGGCAAAATTACGGTAATTAGCGCCAAGCTTAGCTATACAGCCAATTCGGGAGAAATGGAGTTTCATTACCATTTTTTGACACTATAACATTTTCATAAGAAGGTCTTATCGCGCTTACAATTATTTTAGACCTAAATAAAGCGGTGAGCTGCGCTGCGCACCGCCATCAAACCAACCAAAACTTTATGAGAAAAACACTTTATTCCTTACTGGTACTAGCTCTTGGATTTACGGCCTGTGATAAAGAGGAGATAAAAGATGTACCCGAACTGCCTGTGGAAGCAACAATGACCCGTACACTGGACTTTACTCTACTGGGTACTGAAAAAGACACTACTTACGCCCATAAAGAAAAGATCAAGGCCACCGCCCTGTTTGGCAATGATGCTATTATAATGGGCTCCGAAATGAATGTTTTCCTGGTAACAATTGATGCTGGGCCTGGCGTTACTACTGATGGCGCTGGCGACTTTGTTCAGTTTGTTATTGATCCCGCCAAATTAAAAGCTGATTATGTTGGTAAGTATGGGTTGGGTGTACAAGCAGACCTGCCGGTAAAGCATATCCATTACTCCTATATTACCAATAAGGTTTCAGGTGCGTATAGTGCCAGGCTGTATGGTACCAACTTTGGCAACACCATAACTGGCGAACTGAATATTACCCAGTACGATGCGGCGAGAAATACAATAAGCGGAACATATGCTATTGTTGGTAAACTTTATTCGGATCCCACTGATCCTTCCACGGCTTCTAGGATAGATGACGAATGCGACTTAGCTGTTGCTGGTACATTTACCAATGTGAAGATCAAAAAAAATTAATAACAACCAAACAAAACGCCATGAAAAAAATACTACTTTCCTTACTCACTGTTGCACTTGCCTTAGGTTTTACGGCTTGTACTAAACCTGTAATAGAGCCAGTAGAAGATCTGCCTGTTTCTGCTACATTGATCCGGCATGTTGATTACACGGTCCGGGGCACGAGCAGGGATACTACATATTCAACAGGTGGAGATAAAATAATAACAGGTGCCGGTTACGGTTTTAAGTCTGTGCAGGACAAGGACGCCAACACGTTTTATGTATCTATTGATGCTGGCCCTCATATTGCCAATACTTATGGTGAGAATGTAGTTTTTGTTATTGACAAGGCAAAGCTGAAGCCAGGTTTTGTAGGAGTATATAGTGCCGATCAACAGGCGGCTACTCCTCTTTATGATGCTACGTATGCCTACAGCTATAAGTCTGAAAATGGATCAAGTGCTAATCTGCATAATCTAAGAATGGGGCTACAAATGGTGGGCGAACTAAAAATTGAGAGCTATGATGCCCTACGCAAGGCAATCAGTGGTTCGTATCGTCTTTTTATGCGCCTTGATACCGATCCTTTAAAGTTTACGCGTATCATGGAGCCAGAGGATAAATGTGAATTAACCGTATCTGGAACCTTTTTGAATGTTAAGATAAAACAGAACTAATTGCTTACGGAACACTCGCAATGAATGCCGGAGTTTATTCCGGCATTTTTTATTTTTAGTAATATATAGACATTTCCTATGTGCTTCTCCTCAATTCATGCGGCTCTATTGATAGGGTGGCAAGCTTTGTATTACATTAGTGGCACATAGCCATTTATGAATACTTCGCTTTTTGAACGACTCCATGCCGAAGAACTGGTTTCCGATCCATCACTGGAAAGGGTGCGAGCACAGGCGCGCAATCCGCTCTTTTCGGTCCATTATGAGTTAAAGACCATTCTTTACCTGGGCGTTCTGTTACTGAGTTCTGGTTTGGGAATTTTGATTTATAAGAACATCGATACTATTGGCCACCTGGCGGTGATCCTGTTCATTATGCTGGTGAGCACCGGCTGTTTTACGTACTGCTTAAAACAAAAGCGGCCCTTCTCATTAGGGAAAGTAGAAGCTCCTAATCCTTTCTTTGATTATGTGCTGCTATTAGGCTGCTTAACGTTTATTACACTTATAGGATACACACAGGTGCAATACACCGTTTTTGGTGAGCGCTTTGGGCTGCTCTTTTTTATACCCATGGTGGTGCTGTTCTTTTCGGCCTATTATTTTGATCACCTGGGTGTGTTAACTATGGCCATTACCAACCTGGCGGCCTGGTGTGGAATTACAGTAACACCCGATAAGATTCTTCGTGAGAATGATTTTGAAAACGGTACTGTCATCATTACTGGATTATTATTAGGCGCATTCTTAGAAGCGGTAGCGTACTTCACTAAGCGATTTCGCATCAAGGCCCATTTTGGTTTTACCTATTTCAACTTTGCCGCTCACTTATTGTTTATCTCTTGCCTGGCGGCCATGTTTGAGTTTGGTGACATTTATGTTGTATGGTTCCTGGTGCTGATGGGCATTACATGGTATTTCTATCGCAAGGCTATACAGGAGCGTTCTTTTTATTTCATGCTGATTCTAACCTTGTATGCTTACATAGGGATTAGTTATATGGTCTTACGCTTCTTGCTAAATATTGACTTCTCAGACGCTGTCATATACATGGCTATTCTTTATTTCATTAGTTCGGCTATTGGATTGATTCTATTTCTTATTAACATGAACAGAAAAATTAAAGCCCTATGATAGCCTATTCTAAAACCTGGTTAGATAACCTTGATATACACAATGAAGCAGACAAAGCCTTTAGCCACCAGTGCATTTTGGAGGAGGAACAGGTAGCTATAAAGCAGCATTTTCCGGTAGGCTTTTACAGTCCAAACTTTTTTATCAGAATAGGTTTGTTCATCCTGACGGCAGTAATAGCCAGCTTTAGTTTGGGATTGTTTTTTATGATCACGCTTTCCAGTACAGGCGATCATTCCTTTGGCTTATTCACCTTCTTTACATTTTTATCCTATGGGGCATTAGAGTTTTTTGTTCGGGAAAACCGTCATTATCGTTCTGGAGTTGATGATGCTTTATTATGGGCAACAGTGAGCAGTTTTATTGCTGCATTGAACTGTATCAATGGATTGCATATAGTAGCATATACCTTGTTGGTGTTTTTATTATCAGGCTACCTGGCACTACGCTTTGCCGATGCTTTGGTGAGTGCGCTAGCTTGTATTTCATGGTTAGGGCTTCTATTCTATGCTTATTTAGAACTGGGTGCCATAGCCAAGCTTACCATGCCCTTTGTAATGATGGCAGCAGCGGCGATGCTCTACTTTTTTTCGCTACGGATTGCTAGAGCAGCAGAAGCCAAATACTACAAGCTTTGTTTACTGGTAGTAAAGGTGGTGGCCTTACTTAGCTTTTATGTGGCGGGTAATTATTTTGTAGTACGTGAGTTGGGCAATTCTATGTTTGATCTTCATTTGAAAGAAGGCGAGAGTATTCCTCTGGATTGGTTGTTCTGGGCCTTGACAGTAAGCGTTCCCCTGCTGTACTTATGGCGAGGTGTGCAGAAGAAAGATGCTGTGTTCTTGCGAGTGGGATTGTTGCTGATAGCTGCTATAGTTTTTACAATCCGTTACTACTATAATGTCATGCCATTAGAGATTGTAATGATACTGGGCGGCATGGTGATGATTACCCTTGCGTATGTGCTGATCCGCTACCTGCAACAGCCACGTAATGGATTTACGTATAAGGAAGAAAAAGACGCATCGCCTATCAATAAGCTTCAGATAGAGGCACTGATTATTAATCAAACATTCAGTACGCCGCAGGTGGCGGAAACTACGGGTACCGAATTTGGTGGCGGTAGTGGAGGCGGCGCGGGAGCTGGAGGGGAGTATTGATGGAGCGCTGGTCTATTTTAATTTTGGTTGCTGTACTTAAGTTATCCTTATGGAAATCTATGATTTTCTCTTCCCCGACGAGTCTCACTTCCTGGCTTTTGTGTAGCAGGCGTGGACTCGGCGGCTGTGCAATCTTCCTCTTTTAACGGTTATGCTATACCGAGAAACCCACCAGTCTATGTAGGGCTATAAATAGGTGCCGCAGTCAACCACTTAGATTGTCGCATTTCCACCGCAATACAGCAAGCATTGTCAGCGAGATTTGTATCTTAACAGAACCAATTAAAAGAAGCTTTTTAAAGAATAGATTATAACAGGAGGTGAAATATGATGAGAAAAATAATTGTTTTATCATTTATTACGTTAGACGGCGTTATGCAAGCGCCGGGTGGGCCTGAGGAAGATCCATCTGGAGGTTTTGAATATGGCGGTTGGACAGCACCTTATGCTGATGAAGTTTCTGGTAAGGTTATGGAAAAGCTGATGACACCTGCAGATCTTCTGTTGGGCAGAAAAACATTTGATATTTGGGAGAACTTCTGGCCAGAGCATGCTGACAGTTGGCCAGGTATCAATGATGTTACGAAATACGTTTTGTCCACAACCCGGAAAAACTCCGATTGGAATGCCTGCGTTTTTCTCAATAGCCTGGCAGCTATTGAAAAGCTAAAAAACGCTGAAGGCCCTGACCTTAAAGTTTGGGGCAGTAGTAAGCTTGTTCAATTGCTTTTGAAGAATGACTTGGTGGATGAACTATGGCTCATGATTCACCCTGTGACGCTGGGCAAAGGGAAGAAGTTGTTCGATGGTGACGCCATTCCAGCAGCATTTACATTAGAAGAAAGTACCGTTACACCAAGTGGTGTTATAATAGTCAATTATAAGCGCGCAGGAAAAGTGGAGACAGGTACTGTGGGAGCTTAAGGAGAAAAAGTTATTCTATTCTGCTGTGTCTTCTTTGCCTCGCCATTGTGTATAGAGAGGGATAAGGATTTATTATTCAGGATACCATCGCAAGCGCCGTGCCCCTTCTGGCGCGCGATAGCTAAGCTGAGGAGATAAGCTTAGCCTTTAATCTAATATCGGTACTTGTATGTTTACAATCAGGCATATTCTTATTTTATTTATATTTCTTACTATTGGGTGTAATGAAGACAAGCAGATTTATACGGTAAAAGATCACAGCAACTTAAAAGCAGATATTCCTTTTAACTACCAAAATAATCAAGACGTATTTCAAGCACTTGCCAAAGAAGTTTCTTCATTTAAACTTATCCGGTCAATGGAGTTCTTGGGTGGTAAAGGAATGATTGGACCAATCAGGGTTTACTGTGCGACCATTGGTCGTGACTCAGGTTATACCATTGGCGTTAACCAAATTAAAGATCCGCTAAGTGATTCAGGCTTACAGGCTGTACTTCGCAAGGAAGGAATTTCTAGGTCGGCGATAACAACTATTAAAAGGCGTTTAGACCAAGTTAATTGTAACAGTTTCTTTTCCTTTCAAACAGTCAACATTAATACCGGGACACCATACATTCATATTGAGTTTAGGTACAATGATTGGGATGGGGTACATCGCTATTACTATAAGTTATTCGATAAAAAGCTTGAGCAAGACATGGTAAGGTTCTTTGATAGGAAGAACACTCAGTTAGGAAATTATTATAACCTCGGTACTGTGTTAGATACCAATGCTGTGTGGCTCATGCCGACTGATTAATGCGTCTCCTTCATTACTATACAGCATTTATAACCTAATATGATCATAGCGTTTATACTTCTCCACTAATCGTTTCCCCAACACTAGAAAAGGCAGTTCTATATACTGATAACTAACGGCGCTTATGAGTGTTGTTCCTATAAAAGTGCATGCCAGTATATAGATGAGACTCAAGGTATAATTGTTAGAAAACAGGGTGCAAAAAACGAGCAGGAACGGAATGTGTAAAAGATAAAAGCTATAAGACCATTTACCAAAAAGATGCAATGGTTTGCTGGAAAATAAATTGGCTATTCTGCTAGGTTGCAACAGCATAAGTATAAATATAGAAGCACCCATTCCGACCATATAAAGTATAATGACTCCTCTATGCGACTCCAGGTGAAATAAATAACGAGTGGAATACAGGACGACAGCAATGCCAATCAGTATCAGTGGAGGAAATCGTTGAATAAAGGATAAGAGGTTGTCTTTATACTTCGCCAATAAGATGCCCATGTAAAACAGACCAAAAAGAGTGCCGGAGTTGATGCCATTTTTAAAGATCAATACCAGTAGTAGCAATATGTTTAATGGGGCGTTTAGCTTTCTTGCTATCAAAACAAAGAACGGGAGCAATAACGACATTTTCATTTCAACCACCAACGACCAGAATACAGGGTTAACAATGCGCAGGTTAAAGGGTATAATACCTAAGCCAAATGTTTTACGGATCTCTTTGAAGCTGTATCGGATATCCCATGTCCATAAGCTTTTTATCCAGCCAGAGAAGGGGTGCATAGCTGCCGCATTAAATAGATACTGCTGAAAGAACAAGGCAAGAATAATAGAGAATGCAAACGCAGGATATATTCTGGATACGCGTTTTACATAAAACGATAGCAGCGGTAAAGGGCGCTCTTTGTTAATGTAGGGTAGCGCCAATACAAAGCCACTTAGAACAAAAAAAAGAAGTAC
The DNA here is from genome assembly GCF_001644645.1 of Flavisolibacter tropicus. Taxonomy (NCBI): domain Bacteria; kingdom Pseudomonadati; phylum Bacteroidota; class Chitinophagia; order Chitinophagales; family Chitinophagaceae; genus Flavisolibacter; species Flavisolibacter tropicus. The sequence goes on from NZ_CP011390.1 coordinate 4,653,625, forward strand.
GGCTGAAGAAGCATTGCATAGCATGGCAATTGGCGACTTGCGGATTGCCTGAATCAATGGGTTGTCTTCATTGCAGGTGCCCAAAAAATGACCTAGGAAAACACTAAGCGCAGCCAGCCCTCTAAGGCTGTCCAACGCAGGATAATGTGCAGGAAAACGTATAGAGGAACCTGTTTTTAATAGGGAGGCAGATCTTGGCGGTGCAATCGTAATGGGCATATAGTAAATATATTATAATTACGAGATCATCCATAGCGCTTATAGGAGTTGATACAAGTGAAACAATTACTTGCTTTTATTGGTTTGTTGTGAACTTGTGAAAAGAGGTGTAAGCTTTTGTGTTCGAATGCTAAAGCCTTAGAGAGTTATGTATATTAGCGTTAGTCGTTTTCTGTGTTAACAATGTAATACTTCAACTAGTGAAACAAACTGCTTTATTTCTATTTCAATTCTTGTTGCTACATTTCTCATTCGGGCAATCGCAAGATAGTTGGGTTCGTTTCTACGACACAGCAAGTGAAAAGTCGGGCTACAAAGATTTAAAAGGCAATATAAAAATACCTGCAACGTTTGACGGACTTACCAAAGCAGATACCTTCTATCACATCATAGCTGTTAATGAAATGGCGGGTGATACTTACAAGTCGTATTATCTATTAAAGGATGGAAGAAAAGTAGGGCAGGACAGCGTATATGTGTTTGATTTTATGTTTGACTGCGAAAGTGAAGGCAAAATCATTTTCTACGACAGGAAAAAAGATCGGGTAGGCTTCTTAAACCAGGATGGAGTGGCAATCATTCCTGCTGTTTACAATTATGTTTCTCCATTTCGAAATGGTCTTGCTATTGCACATCGAAATGCCAAAAGAAAATGTTGGGATAAAGGTGGCGATACAACTAATTGTGAGCATTTAGGCTGGGAAGGTGGCGAGTCGATCTTAATCAATGATAAGAATGAAATTCTTGTTGACAGTTTTGCTATTGATTTAAGCAGTATTGATTGGTATTCTAGAAAAATAAATGACCCGTCAGTCGATACATCTCTTTACATCAGTATTAAGGGGCGAGGGAACACGACCTATTCATTTGTTGACTATGATAAAGAATTTAAGAAGTGGTTTTATAATACATTCCTTTCCACTGTAAGATCAAAAAACAAGGCGTTGAGTAAATTACTTTTTGATGAAGTAACGTATTGGTCTGGGAAGAAGGGGTGGACAAGTATAGGAAGAACTGAGTTTCTAAAAACATTTCCCGCAGTATTGACGGCGCAACGATTTGAAGCAGGTAAGCTTAAAGAGATTTCATTAAGTCAGGATATGTTCAATGACCTCATTTTTGACAAAAGCATTTATAAAAAATACTTGAATGCCTGCGGTGCACATAATAAAGACCAATATCCTTTGTATAACGTGATGTTAACGTATTACAAAAAGCGATTAAAACCACTTACAGCTATTGAATCAGGTTTTTTGAGAAACTATGAAATAGACTACCAGGAGCATTTTGAGTTTCTACGAACAGAAAACGGCTATAAATTATTAAGTGTGTCCCTAAAGAAATGAGCGGTAGTCGAGATGTAATTTCTTTTATTCTAGTCGTACCTCATCTGCATTGTGATTAGTGATTACAAGAGACAGGTTAGCGTCCACAGTCAGGCAGTCTATAGTGACAGGCTTAGGTACTTGCAGACGGCCATTTGGCTTCACTTTCCATTGGGAGAGGTAGCGAGCTTGTTTAGCTTTAGTTGTTCTGTGCTTGCTACTATTTAGTGGTTGCAGTATAGGTGTAGCTGGTTCTGCTTTTGACGTGGCAGTTATTGTAGGTTTAGTCGCTAGCGTAGTAGCTGGATTTGGTTGCAGCGTTTGGCCGTGGGTTAGGAGCCGTTCTTGTACTTCTTCTTTTGACTTGCCTTCTTTCAGCAGGCGACCGACCTGGGCGGTGAGGCCGTTAACGACACCTTTACCCCGCTGATTTTTGGGTAATTGCCAGTAGATGGCGGAGGCCAACTGAGAAGCTTCGCCAAAGGCAGCCGCACTTTTGCGGGAGCGGGCAAAGCGGGGATCGGTGCGGAAGCGTTTGCAGTTCAGGGAACTTTTCTTTCTAGCCAAATACTGGCCTTCCATTTTGTAAAAGGTGATATCATCGATGGTGCCGGTGAAGAAGAGTGGGCCTGCTTGTCGTGCCATTGGTGTATTGATTATTGGTTACTGATTATTGCTAACTACTTTAGTAAATTTACGCCTTCTCTTCTGCCTGTACAAGCTTTGTTATGGCTTTAGTTATACACATGTTTACTGGTTGTAATACGGGCTGTTTACCTATCTTTTCTGACCTATAATAATCCCAAGAGAGGCCCTGATACGGAGTAAGGGAGGAGGCCATACGGAGTAACCTAGTATTCTATACGGAGTAACTATAAAGGCACAGAGGAGTGGCCATGAAGGAACAGAGGAGTAGCAGGCAAGGAACAAGGGAATAATGAACAAGGAACAAGGAATGATGAAGGCAGAAGGAATGGAATTGGGGAGATTTAGGGATGAGGAAGATAGATAAGCGGAAATGAATTTTATTAACTCAGTATTCTTGATTGCGTGAGAGCAGATGGTGAAACAAGTTCAGCATGACAGTAAGTGGTATTACAAATGGCAAACAGGTTGAAAGTAGAAGGGGAAGCAAAAAACTTGAAACCAGAAACTTCGCTTCCTTTCCTCCTTTCCTCTGCGCGAACCCCCTCTCTTTAAATCTTGGCGCAGATATTGTTAAATAGCGGCGGTTATAACTATTTAAACTTCAAGCCAATACTTACATTTGCGCATGCAGGAAATGATTGATGCGGTTTCAGCCGTATATAAAAGCTGGGCAGGACAAGAGCCCACACAAGTTGATGTTTTACCGCAGTCGGGTAGCGATCGCCGCTACTTCCGGTTGCACGGGGGCGAAAAGCCGGTAATTGCCACCTACGGTGCCAATATACCCGAGAATGACTCCTTTATCTATTTCTCCACACAGTTTAAGAATAAAGAGCTACACGTGCCTAAAGTACTGGCCGTGGGCGAGGATCGGACCATTTACCTGCAGGAAGACCTTGGTGATGTCTCTTTATTAAACGTACTGGAAGCTAAAGGTTTTACCCAGGAAGTGTATGATAAGTTTAAGGAAAGCCTGCATCAGCTGGCGCGCCTGCAAGTGCTGGGCGATGAGGGGCTGGATTACGATAAATGTCTGACCAATAAAGAATTCGGCAAGCAAGCCATTATGGCTGATCTGCTGTATTTTAAATACTATTTCTTAGATGGCCTGCGCAAGCCATACGATAAGCAAAAGCTGATCGACGATTTTGAGGCGCTGAGTAGCTACCTGACGTTTACGGAGTACAAGTTCTTTATGTTCCGCGACTTCCAGAGCCGTAATATCATGGTGAGGGAAGATGGCAGCACCTACTTTATCGATTATCAGGGCGGTATGAAGGGCGCGCCGCAGTATGATGTGGCTAGTGCTATTTGGCAAGCGCGTGCCAATCTTCCAGACGACTGGAAACACAGCTTGCTGGAAGACTACATGGACTACTTCGAGCACATTATTGAAAAGCCATTGAACAAAGAGGCCTTCCGTAGCCAGTATAATGGTTATGTATTGATCCGCCTGCTGCAGGTGTTGGGTGCCTATGGTTTTAGAGGCTTGTTTGAGCGTAAAGCACAATTCCTGACCTCTATTCCACAGGCATTGCAAAACCTGAAATGGTTTATGGAAAATGAGACCATGGGTATTGTTCTGACGGAGTTTCGTAAAGTGCTGGAAATATGTACCGACGAAGAGATTGTTCAACGTTTTACTCCTATACAGGCCAATGAAAACACACCGTTGGTAGTGAAGATCTGTTCCTTCTCTTATAAGAAAGGTATACCGGAAGATGCCAGTGGAAATGGTGGTGGCTTTGTGTTTGACTGCCGTGGTGTTGATAATCCGGGTCGTCTTGAAGCTTACAAAACGCAGCATGGTCGTGATAAGGGGGTGATGGAATTCCTGGAGCGTCAAACGCGCATGCAGGATTTTCTCAACTCTGTTTATGATATTGTTGACATTAGTGTGGAGCAATACATTCAGCGTGGTTTTTCCAACTTGGCGGTAAACTTTGGTTGTACCGGTGGTCAGCACCGCAGTGTATATGCTGCTGATGCTTTGGCCCGTCACTTAAAAAATAAGTACAAGGTGAAGATTGATCTGTGTCATGTGGTACAGGAGGCAAAGAATTGGGAGAATCCGTTGCCGGCTGGCTATAAAGGCGAGGAAATAAATAAAGAATAAAAAAAGGCTACAAGCTGCAAGCTACACGCTGCAAGCGGCCCCTCCCGGCCTCCCTGAAGGGGAGGAGGCAGCGCACAAAACCAGAAGAACAAATAGTTTTAGAATTTTATCCAGCATCAATATGAAAGCAATGATTTTTGCGGCAGGTTTGGGAACAAGGTTTAAGCCTTGGACTGACAAACATCCAAAAGCACTGGCCGTCATTAATGGCAAGTCGCTTCTGCAACGCAATATTGAATATTTACAACAATACGGTATCACCGATGTGGTGGTTAATGTGCACCACTTTGCCGACCAGATCGTTGATGCGGTGGAAGCCAATAAAGGCTGGGGTAGTACGATTACGATTAGTGATGAAAGTGATGTGGTATTGGAAACCGGTGGCGGCTTGTTGAAAGCAAAACCACTTTTAGGGCATCAAACCTTTGTGAGTGTGAATGCTGATATTCTGACCGACCTGGACTTACACAAGATGATGGCGTATCATCAGCAGCATAAATCCCTGATCACTATTGCTACTACTGATCGTACTACATCGCGCTATTTCCTGTTTGATGAGAACAATCGCCTGTGTGGCTGGCGTAATGCCAAGTCCGGCGAAGAACGAATCTCTATACGCAAACCTGGGTTAGTAGAGAAGGCCTATAGCACAGTAGCCATCTTTGAGCCCGAGGTATTCCAATTGATCCCTTTTACAGGTAAATTCTCCCTGGTAGATGTATACCTGGCTTTAGCTCCAGAGCACTTGATCTTAGGTTATGATCACAGCGGCGATAAACTGCTGGATGTAGGCAAACCTGAAAGTGTAGCTGTGGCAGAAAGCCTTTTTCCTTAATCATTACCAGACATCACAAAAGGTGAAGGAAAGCAAAGAAAGTGTAAAGACTTTCGTAGCTTGTATGAATCTTGTTTTTAGAAGAATTGTTTAGTTTAAAATTAGCCTTGTTATAATGAAGAAAGTATGTCTCACCCTTTTGGCCAATGGCTTATTACTAGCGGCCTTTGCACAATCAACCGCACCAGTAGCTACACAGCCTAAAACGGCTCAATCAAAGTACGATCAACACGAAGCATTCAACCCCGTTTTTTATACGCAAGGAAGTACGCCCTATCGCAGTACTTCTGGTGAGCCAGGCGCACAGTATTGGCAGAACCGTGCTGATTATAAACTGAATGCTACACTGGATACCATTGCTCATAAGGTGAGTGGTAATGTAGAAATTACTTATACCAATAACAGTCCTGACAACCTGAAGTTCTTATGGCTACAGGTAGACCAAAACATTTATAAAGAAGGATCACGTGGGTCGGCTACCACTACACAAACGGGTGGTCGTTGGGCCAACGCTAAGTTTACGGAAGGAGAAGCCATTCAATCTATTAGCGTAGAAATTGATGGTAAGAAAGCTACGCCAGAATACACGATCACGGATACACGTATGCAGGTATGGCTGCCACAGGCGCTGAAAAGCGGTGGTAAAAAAGCGAAGCTGAATATTGCATTTGAGTTTATAGTACCAGAATATGGTACTGACCGTATGGGCCGCCTGAATACCCGTAATGGTATGATCTATGAGATAGCGCAATGGTTTCCACGCCTGGCCGTATATGATGATGTGCAAGGTTGGAACACCCTGCCTTACGTAGGGGCTGGTGAGTTTTACCTTGAGTATGGCGACTACGATGTAGCCATTACTGCTCCTGCTAATATGATTGTGGTGAGCTCTGGTGAGATGACGAATGAAAAAGAAGTATTGACAGCTGCACAGCAAACTCGCTTGACGCAGGCACGTAGTAGTGACAAAACAGTTACGTTGCGTAGTGCTGAAGAAGTAACCAATCCCTCTTCCCGCCCTTCGGGTAAAAACCTGACTTGGCGCTTCCGCATACAGAACTCCCGCGATGTAGCCTGGGCTGCCTCACGATCTTTTGTGTGGGATGCTGCCCGCATCAATCTTCCTAGCGGTAAGAAGGCCTTAGCCATGAGTGCTTATCCTGCTGAAAGCATCAAGAAAGATGGCTGGCAGCGTAGTACTGAAATGGTAAAAGGCTCTATTGAGCATTATTCTAAAATGTGGTTTGAATATCCTTATCCTGTTATGGTAAACGTAGCTGGTATAGTAGGCGGTATGGAATATCCGGGTATTGTATTCTGCAGTCACACCGATACGGGGGTTGGATTGTGGGGTGTTACGGATCATGAAGTAGGGCATACCTGGTTCCCGATGATCGTAGGTAGCAACGAACGCAAATATGCCTGGATGGATGAAGGCTTCAACACCTTTATCAATGGGCTATCTACCAAAGAGTTTAATAAGGGTGAGTATGCTAACTTCTCTTACTTCCCTGGCGAGGATATTACACCTTATGTGTTCAGCGATAAGATGGATCCTCTGTTAACTGCTCCTGATGTGATTCAGCAAGACAATCTTGGTATTGCTGCTTATGAAAAGCCCTCTATGATGCTGAATGCATTACGGGATGTGGTGTTAGGCCAGGAGCGTTTTGATCGTGCTTTTAGAGAATACGTTAGCCGCTGGGCTTTTAAGCATCCTACACAGTGGGATTTCTTCCATACCATAGAGAATGTAAGTGGTGAAGACCTGGGCTGGTTCTGGAGAGGCTGGGTGGTAAACAACTGGAAGTTTGATGTAGGTCTGAAAGGAGTTACATATATAGAAGAAAAGCCAGAGAATGGTGCTGCTATCACTGTCGGCTTGCGTGAGCAAATGCCAATGCCAGTTCCGGTATTGATTAAAGAGGCCAATGGAAAAGAGCACCGTATGACATTGCCAGTAGAAGTATGGCAACGTGGTAGCGATTGGACCTTTATGGTACCAACCACTAGTCGTGTTACAGAAGTGGTATTAGACCCTGATAAAAAATTACCAGATGTTGATCGTCAGAACAACACGGTGAAAAGAACCTTCTAATAAATAGAGCCCCTCATGTGAGGGGTTCTTTATTTAATGCCCTTAAGGCGAGTTGTGTTGATAGTTGGCAGAGGACAGTTGGCAGAGGATAGTTGACAGTTGATAGATGGCAGTGTCTACTATCATTTGTCAACTGTTCTTTGTCATCGTATAGTCGTACTGAATAACTTAAATGGTATAACGTATTCGGTACAGAAGTTGCGACCATAGATGGTATTATAAATGCCACTTCTATCAGAGCCATACAATAATGTCTATTCCTAAGATCATCCACCAAACATTTAAAGCGGCTCAACTACCTTTTATTACACGGTGGCATATCAACCGTTTCCGCAAGAAGAATCCTGGCTATCGTTATGCGTTTTATGATGATGAACAGGTAGATGCTTTCTTTGAGAAAGAATATAGAGGAGAGATCTATAAAGCGTATCAGAAAATAAATATTGGTGCCGCAAAGGCCGATCTGTTTCGATATGCCATACTATATAAAGAAGGTGGCATTTATTTAGACATTGATAGTTACATTAACAGCAACCTGGATACACTTATTCAACAAGACGATAACGCCATTCTTTCACTAGAGCGTCATCATGATTATTATGCGCAATGGGCTTTGCTCTATGCACCAGGACATCCATTCTTAAAAAGAACATTGGAGTTAGTGGTTGATAATATTCTCCTGAATAAATTTCCTTATAGTGTGCATGGTATGACGGGGCCCGGTGTGTATACGCAGGCTGTAAATGAGTGTTTGCGGGAAGATCCTGCTATTTCTTATCGTCTTGTTGGCAGGGATTATGGCAAGTACTTTACTGTGAAATACAAGCTGGCGAAATTCTTCTTATACAAAAAGCGGAGTGACCATTGGAAGCAGCTGCAACAACGGGAACCTGTACTAAAGCCAGAAGCTGTTAAAGCTGGTTAGATTATAATAATACATATTCGTAGGTGAACTATCTGCTTAATAGCTTTATGTTTAATTATAATTAGCAACTATAGAAATGGAAATAACAACGAGTAGCATTCCGTTTACAACCATCGACTGGACAGCTGTTCCAAAAATAGAACATAAAGGGGAAACGGGTGTAGCCTATTGGCAAACGCTCCAATTCCCCGGTCTAAGGGTTCGTATCGTAGAATATTCAGCGGGTTACCTGGCCGACCATTGGTGTCAGAAGGGGCATATTGTACATTGTCTTGAAGGCGAGTTGGCAACAGAGCAGGAAAGTGGTGCAGTCTTTACGCTACGAGGAGGCATGACCTATATTGTTTCTGATGAGTTGAGCTCTCACCGTTCTGTAACAAAAGAAAAGGTAAAGTTGTTGATAATTGATGGTGACTTTTTGAAGTCGGTGAAATAGGATGCACTGTGTTTAGATAGTCGACAATTATTTCAAAAGATTATAGTAGGCTGTATGTTTACCAATAAGATTAGGTGTCAACAATGGACAAACTGTTTTTGCTAAAACCGGGATTCAACGATGCGGCTGTAGATCAGGAAGGAAGAAAATATTACTGCCCTTCTTGTGCAGCCATTGAAGGAGTATTGTATTATTATCCGCAACTGAGAGAAAAGCTGGAGGTTATCTATATTGATTTCCCGAGGCCTCGAAAGGGAATAATTGAATTGTTGGG